>NZ_JBHNSQ010000069.1:0-25301 GCF_059085665.1 Actinotignum sp. usb-actsch-213 | reverse complement strand
TAAGGCAGCCTCTCATCCGCACTCTCGGATCCTTGGGCCCTGAAATGCCGTACTTCCACTGCGGAGTGTAGTCCGCAGTAAAACGGGGTGATCCAGCGTCATATTCAGGGCCGGGCTACCATGACAGCAGTGTCCAAGGAGAAGAATGAAGCCCGTTGATTCTCGACTTATGAAATTCGCGCCCACGGCGCGCCGTTACGTTGCCTTGCTCGGCGGAGTTGGTTTTCTGGAAACAGCCCTCGTGCTTGCGCAATGCTTCTTTATTGCCGCCTCCGTTGCGCCGGTGGCAGACGGCGATCTCACCTTCCGTGACATCGGCTGGCCGGTATTCGGGGTCGCGGCTGCCTTCACCGCTCGCAGTGTTCTTATCTATATCCGCGAGTCCTACGGCCATCGCGCCGCGCTGCGCACCATCGCTAATCTGCGCGCCCGGGTACTACGCCGGGCTGGTGACCTGGGCGACCGCTGGCTCGCCTCCGGTAACACCTCCACCACGGTTACCCTGGTGACCTCCGGACTGGATGATTTGGAACCCTATTTCGTCAAATTCCTCCCCCAGCTCATCCTCACCTGCACGGTTACGCCTTTCGCACTCGTTGTTATCCTTTTCCTCGATTGGGTGAGCGCTATCGCCATCGTGGCCTGTATTCCACTCATCCCCATTTTCATGATCCTTATCGGGCGCATGACCCAGGCATTTTCCAATGAACGCCTCGCCTCCATGCAGCGCCTGGGCCAGCAGCTCCTTGACCTTTTGGGTGGTCTGAGCACTCTCAAAGCACTCGGGCGCGAAGAAGGCCCGGCCCGGCGCGTCAAGCACCTCGGGGATGACTACGCCAAGAAAACACTCCAAACTCTTTACATCGCTTTCCTCTCCGGCGCGGTGCTGGAATTCCTCGCCACGCTATCCACCGCTCTCGTTGCGGTGGAGGTAGGCCTGCGCATGGTGGCCGGAAATGTCTCCCTTTTCACCGGGCTGACGATTATCATGCTCACCCCGGAAGTCTTCAAACCGCTGCGGGAAGTAGGTACCCAATTCCATGCTTCCTCCAATGGAGTAGCGGCTTCTGCTCAGGTCTTTGACCTGCTTGAGCAGCCCCTCCTGGTGGAAGATGGCACGGTTGAGTGCCCCGATCTGGCCAATTCCCCTATCACGATCCGTGATCTCTCGGTTCTTGCGCCCGGCCGTGATACCATCGCGCCCGCGCAGCTGAACGCGGATATTCTTCCCGGGCACGTGACGGCTTTACGGGGTGCCTCCGGTTCCGGAAAAACAACAACGGCAAATGTTCTCCTCCGCTTCATTGCCCCCGATAGCGGAACCGTACATATCGGCACCACCCCGCTCGAAAGTATCCGCCAAGAAAGCTTGTGGCAGCAGGTGTCCTGGGTTTCCCAGCGCCCGGTAATCGTGCCGGGAACCGTAGCGGAAAATATTGGGGTGACTCCGGGCCCAGCGCTGGAACGCGCCGCGGCCCTCGCCGGTTTTGACGAGGTCATCGCCGAACTTCCGGAAGGGTGGAATACCTTTATCGGGCAGGGCGGCGTCGGTCTTTCCGTGGGCCAGCGCCAGCGCCTTGCCCTCACTCGTGCCCTGGTATCTGAGCGCCCCCTCGTGCTTCTCGACGAGCCTTCCGCCCACCTGGATGCTCGCAGCGAACGGCGCGTCGTCGAATCAGTTGCGCATCTACGTGCGCAGGGACGCACCGTTATCGTTATCGCTCACCGCACCGCGCTTCTCGACCTTGCCGATGCGGTTATTGATGTTGTATCGACGACGGCGCAACCGGCTGCCACATCTCCCGGCACCGCACGGCCGGTCCCAGAGCCGGCCGCCGCGCAAATGCAAGCCACTGCACCACCGTTCCCCACCGTGCCCGCTAACTCCCAGACAACCGAGGTGACCAAGTGAGTACTTTCCCTCAAGATGAACGCCGTGCTCTCCTCCGTGCCTTGCGGCTCCTACGCGTGGACAAGGGCGGATTCTGGGGTTCCGTTGCGGCGGGTGCCGCCGGACTCAGCAGCTCGGTGGCCCTGGCGGCCGTTTCCGCCTGGCTCATTACCCGAGCTTCCCAAATGCCCCCGGTCCTCGCCCTCGGCGTGGCTACCACCTCGGTGCGTTTCTTTGGGGTGTCTAAAGCTCTGCTGCGCTACGTCAACCGAATTTTCTCGCACCGGGTTACTCTCTACGGAATGTCCAATCTGCGTACCGCTGTCTACGCGACGCTGGCCGATTCCCCTACCGACGTGGTCACCTCGGTGCGTCGCGGTGACCTGCTTGCCCGCACCGGCCGGGATGTTGATTCGGTCGGTGACGTCGTCGTCAAAGCGGTCCAACCCGGAGCGGTTGCCGGTATTGTCTGCCTCGTCTCCTGCCTCATCGTGGGGATTCTGTGCCCACCCATCGGCCTGCTGCTGGCCGGCTGTCTCCTTATCTCCGGAATCCTCGCTCCCTACCTGGCCATGCGAGGGGGTCGCATCGCAGAAGAAGCGCAGGTGCGTGACGAAACAGAGATTTCCGCAACCGCGCTGACCATGCTCGATTCGGCCGCTGAGCTGCGGGTAGCCGGGCGGGTGGACGCCATGGAGGAGGTTCAGGAAGCCACCGAACAGCGGATCTTCCGGCACCGCGATGCCGCGGCCCGCCCCCAGGCTCTCGCTATCGCCCTGGATACCCTCGCCATGGGTATCGCCGTGGTGGGTGCGATTCTTATCGGAAGCCGGGCTCTGGACGCCGGCACCCTTTCCGCCACCGCGTTGGCGGTCTGCGTCCTCACCCCGCTCGCCGCTTTCGAAGCCACCCAGGGCCTAGGAGAGGCAGCGATCCAACTGGTACGTTCCGCCAAGGCTGCCCAGCGTATCCTCGAGCTCCTCGACCGGGCCCAGCGCAGCGAAGAACCGGAAGCCCCGGCACCCACGCACGAACACGGCCTGCATGCCACGGACCTCATTATCGGGTGGCCGGGCGGGCCGGACGTGGCCGGACCTTTCGAGCTCCACGTAGAACGTGGCTCCTCCATCGCCATCGTGGGACATTCGGGAATCGGGAAATCTACCCTGCTCTATACTTTGGCGGGAATGCTGCGCCCGCATGCCGGCTCGGTCCGCCTGGACGGGCACGAAGTCTCCACTCTGGATCGGCGCACGGTCTCCCACACCCTCACCCTCACCGCGGAGGACGCTCACGTTTTTGAAACCACCGTGCTGGAGAACCTCCGGGTGGCGCGCCCCTCGGTCACCGAAAGAGAAGCCGTGGAGCTGCTGGTGCGCGCTGGCCTGGGAACCTGGCTCACCCAGCTCCCGCGCGGGGTTCATACTCTGCTAGGAGAGGATGCCGCCACGATCTCGGGTGGAGAACGACGGCGCCTGCTGCTTGCCCGGGCGCTAGCCTCCGATGCGGAATTCCTGCTCCTGGATGAACCCGGTGAGCACCTCGACCCGGAAACCGCCGATGAGCTTATCCGCGATTTGCTTCGGGCCGGTAAGAATAACGCCGATCCGCGTACTATTATCTTGGTGACGCACCGGCTCACGCCCCTTGATGCCGCCGACGAGGTTATTGTTATAACCCGTGAGGAAGGTGGTATCGCCCACGTGAGCGCGCGCGGCACTCACAAGGAGCTCACCGAAAGGCTCGCCTCGTACGCATGGGCGGCGAAACAGGAATAAGGATGCTGGATACCACAACGGTTATTTTCAATGCGCTCGCCTTGACCGCGCGCCTGGATCGCACCCAGGTGCTCGAGAATCTGGCCGGCGCCGGATTGAAATTAACCGGAGCGTCCAGCGCCGCCGTTCTCATGTTCAATTCGGCGGAAAAAGTGACAAGTATAGTCACCCTGGGCCAGCCGCTACCCGCGACTGCCAGCCTCACACCCACCAGCCTGGATCGCGACCTCGAATCCCTCGGCAATGAAGATACCATCATGTGGGATCGTGCTGAGGCGGTTAGTGCCGTACATGATGCGAGCGGTATCACCCCGGAACCTGCGGCTGGAAGCATTCCCCTTACCGCTGCCAGCCACCGGGATGGACTCTACGGCCCGGGTATCACGAATTTTCTCACCTCGCGCCTCATGACCGGGAATCGGGTGCTCGCCCGAGTCATCTTCTTTAACAAGCCCGGATCTTTTAGCGAAGCAGATATTAACCTCATTGCACTGTTGGCGCGCGCCGCTACTATTGCCGTTGAAAATGCGCGCCTGTACGAGGAATCGAATTCCCGTGCGCAATGGCTTTCCGCCTCGCGGCGTATCACTATCGCCCTGCTGCAAGGAAGCGATGAAGAGGAAGCCCTCCAGCTCATCGCCACCGAAATGCGGCGGGTAGCGGATGCCGATCTGGCTCTTATTATCCTTCCCTCGGTGGCTGATACCTGGGCCTGCGAATTTGTGGCGGGCGAGGTCGGGCAGGACCTGGTGGGCACCACCTTCGGGCGGGATTCCCGAGCGCGGGCGGTGGCCCAAAGCGGGCTCGGGCGCATTATTGATACAAGCACCGCGCCACCTTCCCCCGATAATCCGCTCAACCGTTTCGGCCCACTTCTTTACGCGCCGATGGCCGGCGGGGATACCGCGCGCGGTGTTATTATTCTGGCCCGGCTGCGCGGGCGCGCGGAATTCGACATGGTTGATTTAACGATGGCGGAAAGCGTGGCGAATCAGGCAGCCCTCGCCTTGGAGCTGGCTGATGCGCGCTACGTACAAGCCCAATCGGCACAGTTGGAAGAACGCTCCCGCATTTCGCGCGATCTGCACGATTTCGCGATCCAGCAGCTCTTCGCTTCCGGGATGCGCCTGTCTGCGTTGCGTGATGATCTCGCCACCGAGGATGCGGTGGCCGATAATGTGCTCGATACCCTCGATAACGCCATCGAATCTATTGACGAATCCGTGGCGCAGATCCGCCAGATTATTTACTCGCTGCGCGGTCCGGATACCTCGGTTCCGGTGGTCTCACGCCTACGCCGCGAGGTGAGCTCCGTGACGGCACAGCTCGGTTTCACCCCGAGCCTGCGTATTAGCGTGCGCGGCGAAGATATTGATAGCGGCACCCACACCGAGATTGATGATGCCATCGGTTCGGATATTAGCGACGACGTGATCGCCGTGGTGCGCGAATGCCTCTCCAATGCGGTGCGCCACGCCCACGCCCATACCATCACCGTCACGGTTACCGTTACCGACCGTGATATTAGTGTGGAAGTTGCCGATGATGGCGTAGGCATTGGCGAATTGAGCCGGCGTTCAGGGCTATCTAATCTGGCCGCCCGAGCCCGGCGCCACCACGGTACCTTCTCCATTGCCCCGGGCAGCGAGAGCGGTACAGTAGTGCGCTGGCGGGCCCTCATCGACGCCTAAGCAGCTAACCCGAGTGACCGGGCCAAAGGCTCAATAGCTCAACAGGTAACACACCGGAGCTTCAGCCGATCAACAGCCCAATCCCCAGCAACAAGCACAGCTACTGGTTACGCCACCCGGTGGCACGCTGGCCGGCAACCCATGCGGCAACCTGGGTACGCCGCTGCAAGCCCATCTTGGAGAGCAGCGAGGTGATGTGGTTCTTCACCGTTTTTTCCGCCACCCCGAGCTGCTCGCCGATTTCCCGGTTGGATAGCCCATCCCCGATCAGCTCAAGAACATTACGTTCCGAGGGGGTGAGATCCGCGGTGGGATCATCATGATCGGCGCGCCGCCGTGAGACCGTGCGTTCGTCGAGAAGAACGCGCCCTTCGGCCACGGCCTTGATATTGTCCGAAATCTCCGCCCCGCGCACCGACTTCAAGAGGTACGCTTTCGCGCCGGCGTTGAGGGATTCAGAGAGGGCGTCGTCGTCATCAAAAGAGGTGAGGACGATGCACTTGGTATCCGGGCTGACCTCCTGGAACTGATTAATAATATCGATTCCGGTGCCGTCCGGGAGCCGCAGGTCTACCAGCGCAACATCGGGGAGCACCAGGCCGCCGCGCCGTACCGCTTCTTCTACGCATCCGGCTTCGGCAACCACCTCGAGGCCCTCCGAACGGTCAACCACCTCAATGATTCCCCGCCGTACCACTTCATGATCATCAATAATCATGACGCGAATATTTTGTGCCACGCGCCGGCCCTCCTTTGTTTGCATCGCCATCATCGGTCAATAATCCGCCCTTATTCTACCCAATTGGAGCGACTTGACATACCGGGCACAGCGTGGTGGAACGCCCGCCGAGGATAATTTTCTGCAAGGGAGTTCCGCAGCGCTCGCAGGGCTGCCCAGCCCGCCCGTAGGCCTGCAAAGACCTCTCAAAATAGCCGCTCTCGCCGTTGACATGCACGTACAGGCGATCAAAAGATGTGCCGCCGGCGGCCAGCGCAGCTTGGAGTACCTCCCGCCCGGCGTGCAGCAGCTCCCGCGCCGCGCGGTTCGTGAGCGCCGTGGCTTCGGGGTGAATACGAGCCCGGTAAAGCATTTCATCGGCATAAATATTTCCGATTCCGGAGACGATATTCTGGTCGAGGAGCACGCGTTTCATCGCGCGCCGGGTGGTGCCGAGAATTTCGAGTAGTGCGGTTTCGTCCAGGTAAGGATCGAGCAGGTCGCGGGCAATATGCGCCACGGGCGCGGGTACGACGGCGCGCTTGGACCCCGCACCGCCCGGCTGGCCATCAGCGGTGGCCTGGAAAGCGACCGGCGCCAGGTAGCCGAAAGTACGCTGGTCCACGAAGTCGAGGACACGGCCGTTATCAAGCGCGAAGCGGGCCCGCAGATGGCGGCGTTTGCCGCCGAAGTTGTCACTGCCGCCGGCCCGTTCTTCTCCGCCGGCACCTTCGCTCCCGCTCGGTTCATCTATCCGGAACTGCCCGGACATGCCCAGGTGGGCGAGGAGGGCCAGATCCTCCCCCATATCGCACCAGAGGAATTTCCCGCGCCGTACCACTGCCCGCACGGTGCGCCCCACCACCGGGGCGAGGCCCCGCGGGGCCCGGCGGATCACGCGGGTACCGAAAGCCTGTGCGGTGAGGATGCGCCGGCCCATCAGGTGTTCAGCGAGTCCGCGTCGGATTGATTCAACTTCGGGAAGTTCGGGCACGCCAACCTACTGAGCCGCGCTGGCCGTGGCAGGTGCACCCGCTCCAGAGGCTGCGCCGTCGTTCCCGCCTACTCCATTGTTCCCAGTGTTCGCAGCTGCCGGCTGTACCTCACCCTTCTCGATCAGATCGGCGAGAATCCGGTAGGAGGCTTCGGCGGCGGCATGGCGCGCATTCTTCTGTGAGCTTCCTTCGCCGCTCCCCCATTCGCGCCCGGCCATGGAGGCCACCGCGGTGAATACTCGCGCGTGGTCGGGACCGGTGGAGCTCAACTCGAACTCTATGGTGCCTTCCCAGCCCAGGCCGTGCGCAAGCTCTTCGAAACTCGTTTGCCAGTCGAGGTTGGGGCCCAGCACCGAGGCGTCCTTGATCTTGGAATCGAGGAGCCGGTCCACGATCTCGCGGGTGGGTTCCATTCCGTGTTCCAGATAAGTTGCGGCAATCAGGGCTTCCACCGTATCGGAGAGGATGGAATCCTTGTTACGCCCACCCGAGCGGTCCTCACCGCGCCCCAGGCGCAGGGAATCACCCAGGTTGATCCGCCGCGCCACATCGGCCAAGGCTTTCTCAGAAACCGCATAGGTTTTCATCTGCGACATATCGCCTTCGGAAGCATCGGGGTATTCCCGAAATACTTTCTCCGCGATGATGAGACCCAGGATGGAATCGCCTAGGAATTCCAGGCGTTCGTTATGGGGTTCGTCGTGTTCGAAAGCGAAACTGCGATGCGTGAGGGCGCGGCGCAGCAAGGGCCGGGGCAGGTCGATTCCCCACTGTTCCACTAATTCACGATAGGCCATGCTTACTCCTGTGCCCGCAGCTGGGCTTCCAGCGCGTCCAGGGCGTCCGAGTGCAGGGCGGGTGCCTCGTGATGGTGCCCCGCAGGCAAATCTTCCAGGCGCTCCCCGCATCCGGCGCACAGGCCCTGGCAGGTGGGTGAACACAGGGGTTGGAAGGGCAGGTTGAGCACAATGGCATCGCGGAGCACCGGTTCCAGATCCACGTGGTCATCTTCAATGACGGGGTGTTCTTCTGCGTCCTCATCCCCTTCGGCAATGAGTTCGGCACGCCGCTGCGGGTAGTAGGCCAGATCGGATACTTCCTGGGTGCGTTCTTCGTGGATATCGCGCAGGCAGCGTGAGCACTGGCCCTCCACGGTGAAATGCACCTGCCCGCCAATATAGACGCCTTCGGATACCGAGGTGAGGTTAAGATCCACGTCAAGTTCGGATCCGGTTGGGACGGCCATGAGCTCGATACCCATATCCGCGGGCGCCGCGAAGCTTTCCCGCACCGGCATAAGGGAGCCGTCGCTACGCGGTAAATCGTGCAGCGAGACAACAAAAGGACTACGAAGGTCCACTATTCCTCCTCGGAATGATCAAAAACAGCGTCGGTGGTTTCTTGGCGGCTGGCAAGGACTTCCCGGCCCGCGTAAATCTGGGCAAGGGCCGCATCCATTTTTTCGTGCGCGGCCCGCACGGCCTCTTCAAGCGCAGCCGCGACCCCGTTCACCTGGCCTTCCAAATTAGCGAGGGTGGAATCGGAGTAGTGGTTGGCACCTTCGCGCAGCCGTTCGGCCTTCTGCTTGGCTTCGTCCTCGATCCGCGCGGCGGTGGAGCGCGCCGCAATGGTGATGGCGTCATTGGAGACGAGCCGGCTGGCCTGGGCGCGTGCTTCCGCCACAATATTTTCTGCATCCTGGCGGGCCGAGGCAATAATGCTCGCGGCTTCCTGGCGCCCGGAGGCGCGCACCGAATCAATATCGGCCAGCACGTCGTCGGCGCGAAGCACCTGATCGGGCACCGCATCGCGGGCCAACTGGAGCAGGTCGCGCACCTCGGACTGGTTGATCATCACCGAGGCGGACATAGGGATGGAACGTGCATTATCCACCAGGGCGAGGAGCTCATCGAGGATCTCCACCACCGATTCCCCGCGCGTATCGTGAGTCATTGCATCTCCTCTTCCAAAGCCCGCGCCACCCGCGCGGGAACGAAACTCCGCACGTCACCTTTGTGCCGTGCCACATCTTTAACCAGCGAGGAGGCAATATGGCCTTTCGCCGGATCCCCCACCAGGAACACCGTTTCGATTCCCGATATTTCCCGGTTCATGAGCGCCATGGGGTATTCCGCATCCAGATCCACCGCGGAGCGCAATCCTTTGACGATGGCATCCGCCCTGATATCTCGGCAAAAATCCACCAGCAGCCCGCCGAAATCCTCCACCCGCACATTGGTCATGTGGCGCACTTCTTCGCGAATGAACTCCACGCGTTGCCGCGGTGAAAAAAGCGGATTTTTCGAAGAGTTATGCGCGACCAGAATAACAACCTCGTCAAAGAGGGAAGCGGCGCGGGCAAAAACGTCGAGATGTCCAAACGTGACGGGATCGAAGGACCCGGGGCAGACTGCAAGCGTCATAGTTATAGCCTAATCTTTCCTGAGGCGCTCGGCCTAGTCGACGCGCGATTACAGCGTGCTCTCGCTGCGCTGCGCCGTCCACAACGTCGCGGTTCCGTACCGGCGCGAATCATCCAGTTCCCATCCTTGCGGCCAGCTGGGTTCCGGTGAGGAGCTATCGCGTTCCACAACGACGACGGCGTCCGCGGCTACATGCGGGGTGAGGCCGTCGAGCACTTTCGTAATCTGTTCTTCGGTGTAGCGATAGGGCGGGTCCACGAAGACGACGTCGAAACGATAATTAGGTTCCTGGGAGAGGTACTTTTCCGCTTTCATCCGCACCACGGCCACATCGAGGTGGGCGCGGGCGGCGTTGTCGCGAATAATGCTGACCGCAGGCCCTTCTGATTCCACCAGAACGACGGCGCGTGCCCCGCGGCTTTTCGCTTCCAAGCCCAGGGCACCGGAACCGGCAAAAAGATCGAGCACTTCGCCATCGACGATAAAACCGCGGTGGTCCAGCCGGGAAAATACTGCTTCACGCGCTTTTTCCGAGGTGGGGCGCGTTCCCGAACTCGGCACCCGCAGAATATGCCCCTTGGCGGTTCCGGCAACAATACGTGTCATTGCTTATCCCCTTTCCAGGTAGGTGGCTCGCTCGGTATCCAATGCGTCCGCGGCGCGCTCCAATTCCGCGCTCACCGCACCGCGTTCCACGAGGTCGGTGGCAACGGCGCGCGCGGTAGCGATAATATCAGCGTCGCGCACCGCGGAGAGGAAACGCAGGTGGGAGGTGGTTCCCGCCTGCCGAGTCCCCAGCACATCTCCTTCGGAACGCAGCTCTACATCTTTCTCCGCCAGAGCGAAGCCATCCGTGGTGGCGGCGAAAGCCGCGAGGCGCTCGGCGGCCAGGCTCCCTTCCGGGGCTCCACTAACCGCGAGGCACAGTCCCGCTTTGCTGCCGCGCCCGATGCGTCCGCGCAACTGGTGCAGCTGGGAAAGCCCGAAACGTTCAGCATTCATAATGATCATCATGGTGGCTTCCGGAACATCCACCCCCACTTCGATAACGGTGGTGGAGACGAGCACCGGGACCCGCCCGGCCGCGAAATCTGCCATAGCGGCATCTTTTTCAGCCGCGCTCAACCGCCCGTGCATCTCTCCCACCGCGATTCCCGCGAATTGTGGAAGGGCGCGCAGGCGTTCAGCCAGGTCAGTTACCGTGGCCAGCGTATGTTCCGCGCCCGAATCCTGCGCGGGCGGGCTTGCGTCGTCGTCCTCATTAATACGGGGAGCGAGCACGTATACACGCCCGCCACCCGCTATTTCTTCCCGGGCCCGCCACCACATGCGCGCGATCCAGCTCGCGCGGTTTTCCGGAACGACGACGGTACCCACGCCGGCGCGCCCACCGGGCAGTTCACGCAAGGTAGACACGGCCATATCTCCGAAAACCGTCATGGCGACGGTGCGCGGGATAGGGGTGGCGGTCATCACGAGGGTGTGCACGCCACGCGCGAGGCTATCGCGCTGATCCACCCCGAAGCGGTGCTGTTCATCCACCACCGCCAGACCGAGGAAAGGAATCTGGACGGTATCCGAGAGCAGCGCGTGGGTACCGATAATAATGCCGGCTTCTCCCGAGGCGATCCGGGCCAGGGTAGCGCGACGTTCGGTGGCGGTGAGTGAACCGGTGAGGAGCTCCACCCGGGTGGATTGTTCGGCAGCACCCAGCATCCCGCCCGCGCCCAGATCCCCGAGCAGGTCGCGCACGCTGCGGGCGTGCTGGGCGGCCAGCACTTCGGTGGGGGCCAGGAGTGCGGCCTGGCCTCCCCCGTCGACCACCTGGAGCATGGCGCGCAGGGCCACCACGGTTTTCCCGCTCCCCACGTCTCCTTGGAGGAGGCGCTGCATCGGGGTGGTGCCCGCCAGATCGGCGGCGATTTCTTCGCCGACCGCGCGCTGCCCGGCGGTGAGTTCAAAGGGCAGGCGGGCATCGAAAGCATCCAGAAGGCCTCCGCTCCGCGGCGGGTAAGCGCTGGTGGGATGCGCGGCGCGAGCGGCGCGGCGCCGGGCGAGGACGGTGTGGAGCACGAGGGCTTCTTCGTGACGGAAGGGTAGCTGGGCGAGCGCTGCGCTGATGGGCTCCTCCGGGCGGTGGGCACGGCGCAGAGCCTCAAGCCGGGTGGGCAGACCGTGGGCGTGCCGGTAGCCGGCGGGGAGCAGATCGGGAACATCCACGCTGGTCAGCCCGGTAAGAACAGTGCTGACCGCCCGCTCGATTTTCCAGGAGGGCAGCGCGGCGCTGGCGTGATAGATGGGGATAGGGCGGCGTAAACGTTCCACGTCAACACTCCCCTCGTCTTCTACCAGGTCGTAATCGGGGTGGGTGAGTTGCAGCGTGCCGCGATAAGAACTCACCGTTCCGGAGAATGCCGCGACCGTGCCGGGTTGCAGGCGCCGTTCGTGGTAGGCCAGCACCCGCTGTGACTTCGCGAAAAAGGTGAGGTTGAGTTCGCGGGCGCCGTCGGTCATAAGAACGGAAAGAATAAAGCCGTGCCGCGCGCGCATAGGCCGTAGTTCCGCCCCCACCACCCGGCCGATCACGGTGACGTCCTCACCTTCGCGCACCTGTTCAATGGGCAGGAGTTCACCGCGCCGGGCGTAACGGAAGGGGAGGTGGTAGAGCAGCTCGCCCACGGTGTGCAGCCCGAGCCGCGCGAAAGAGGTGGCGCTGCGTTTGCCGAGAGCGCGCTCAAGTGGCACACTCAGCGCGGTCCATCCGTCTGATACCACGGCAGGGGTACCGCCTCGGGTACGTGCCGCCGCCTGCGCACTGTCCATACCGTTCACATTACCGTTACCGCTCTGCAATATTTGTAACGACGACGACGCCCCCCCGCCACACGTGCCCTACGCCACGGAGGGAACCTTTGGCAAGCAAGCAGCTTACCGCTATACTAGTGGAGTTGTAATTTTCCTATGCGCTCAGGTGTATCTACCGAACAGCGGCAGGTGCGCGAGCGGATCCATGATCAACCGAAGGAGAACACCGTGGCTTCTGTTTGTGACGTCTGCGGCAAGCACCCGGGCTTCGGGAAGAGCGTCTCGCACTCGCACGTGCGTACAAGCCGCCGCTGGAACCCGAATATTCAGCGTGTTCGCGCGCTTGTGAAGGGCGCCCCCAAGCGCCTCAACGTGTGCACCTCGTGCCTCAAGGCCGGCAAGGTGCAGCGCGCCGCCTAAGTACTGTGGCTTCGCTGAGTTCTGGCTCGCTCCCGTGAGTTAGCTGGGACCAGTATAGGAAGGCCGCACATCTCATTGAGCGATGTGCGGCCTTCCCTTTTAACTAGTCAGGTGACTTTGACGGATACTACTTAGAAAAATCAACAACCATGCGGCCTTCGATCTTGCCGGCCAGCATTTCGTCGATCATATCGTTGATGTCATCGAGCGGACGGGTCGCCACAATCGGCTTGACGAGGCCCTGGGCTCCGAAGTCAAAGGCTTCGGCCAGATCCTGGCGGGTACCCACAAGGGAGCCCACCACCTTGATGCCATCCAGAACGGTGCGGTGAATATTCAGGTCAATGGTGCCCTTGGGAAGTCCCACGCACACCACGGTCCCGGCGGCCTTCATGGCGTCCACCGCCTGGCCGAAAGCAACCTGCGATACCGCGGTGACCACCGCGATATCCACGCCACCCACTTCCTTCTGGATCCATTCCCCGGAGTTAATATCCGAGGAATTCACAACAAGGTCAGCCCCGACCTTCTTTGCCGATTCCAGCTTCTCATCGTTGATATCAACTGCAACCACGCGGGCGCGGAACACATTCTTGGCGTACTGGATCGCCAGGTTGCCCAGCCCACCCGCACCGTAAATCGCCACCCACTGGCCCGGGCGAATATTGCCATTCTTGAGAGCCTTGTAGGTGGTCACGCCCGCGCAAGTAATGGACGAAGCTTCGGCCGGATCCAGCCCTTCGGGAACCTTGACTGCGTAATCTGCCACGACGATGCACTTCTCAGCCATACCGCCATCAACGCTGTAGCCGGCGTTTTCCACGTTCCGGCACAGGGTTTCATCACCGGTTACGCAGTATTCGCAATGACCACAGCCGCGGAAGAACCAGGCAACCGAGACGCGATCTCCCACCTTGAGCGAGGTGACATCTTCACCAATTTGTTCCACAACGCCCACACCCTCGTGGCCGATAATGCGGCCGGGCACGTCGCCGAAATCGCCGAGCGCCACGTGGATATCCGTATGGCACAGGCCGCAGTATTCGATATCGACGAGTGCTTCGTTGGCTTTGATAGGCCGTAGTTCGACGTCCTTAATGTCAACGTAGCCGTCCGAGGGTTCTCGAACTGTCGCTGCTCGCATTTTCTCCTCCTATTTCAGCGGGAGCATCTTTACTCCCAGTTAAAGCGGTGCGGGTCCTCGCACCACTTCCTATTTTTGCGAGCTACGGCATAATATTCCAGGGGAGAACGTCCTTATTTCGCGCAAAAAATAAGTTTAGTCATTTATATATACACGTTCAATTATTTAGGCGTGCCGAAAATGATCCCAGCCGCTCCCCCGCGTCCAAGTACGCCCGTCCACGGTCACTAACCCACCGGGATGCGCGGCTTCCACTGCCCCGATAAGACTAAAGCCCTCGGGTAGATGCGGAATGCGGGCACCCCAGGCCCGTTCCGGGCTCACGTCCATGGTGGCGAGAAAACCGTGGTCTTCCCCGCCGGTGAGCACGCAGCCATAGGCCCATTCAAGCGGATCTGAACGCCCGAGGTGCCGCGCCACATCAAGAAGATCATGGGCGTGGCGGCTGAGCGTTTCAGAGTGGATATCAATATGCACGCCGGAGGCAGCGGCTATACGTTGAGCATCCCGGATGAGGCCATCGGAAACATCCATCAGTGCCCCGCGCATTCCGGCGCGCACGGCGCTGAGCACCTCGGTGACGGGCGGGCGCGGGCGCAGAAAATCCTGTATGAGAAGGGTGGCGGCATCCGGGAAAGCGCTTCGTTCCGGGGCGAAACCCCGGTTGAGTAGTTCTAAGCCGGCCGCTGCCCGCCCGAGATTTCCGCAGTGAAGCAGCGGTTGGCCGGGAGCTGCCGCCGAACGTTGCAGCGGGGTGCGCCCTTCTAGATCACCCAGAATGGTCGCGCTAATCGCCATATGGCTCCCGCTCACGAGGTCTCCGCCGTCGACCCCACACCCGAGCGGGCCGCAACATTCGGCAAGGCCGCGCGCGAGATCCGTTACCCAGGCCACCGGAACATCCCCCGGCAACTCCATGGCAACAACGAGAGAACGTGGCCGCGCCCCCATCGCGACGGCGTCGGCGATATTTTGGGCGGCAACCCGCCATCCGACATCGCGCCCGCTGGACCAGTCGCGCCGAAAATGCACGCCTTCGACGAGCATATCGGTGGAGACCGTGACCTGGCCGTCACTCAAGCTAAGCACCGCACTATCATCCCCGCTGGGAACGATTGTTGTTTCTCCGCGAGGGAGTAGCGGTACGATGTGCGCGAGGAGCTCAGCTTCGCTCAGATCCCGTACCAGTGGCCCGGGGCCCTGTACCGCGCCGCCTCCGGAACCGGCACTCGGCCGCTGCGGTTCGGAACTTCCCACCATTTAGCGCAGCCCAACCCCGCGGGCGAGGGCGAGGTCAATAAGTTCGGAAATGAGATCGCGATAGCTCAGCCCCGTTTTCTCCCACAGGATGGGGTACATGGACACGGCGGTGAACCCGGGAATTGTATTGTGTTCGTTGACGTACATCTCCCCGGTGGCGGTGTAGAAGAAGTCCACGCGCGTCATGCCTTCGCATTCGAAGACTTCGAAAACGCGCCGCGCCAGGCTCCGCATTTTCTCCGCGTCCGCATCCGGAAGCGCCGCGGGAATCTCCATATGGAACCCCTCGGTTGCCACGTATTTCGTGGCGTAGTCATACCATTGCACGTCCAAAACGATTTCCCCGAGCACGGAGGCCCGTGGCACGGCCCCGTCACGCCCGCCGAGCACGGCGCACTCGATTTCACGGCCCGGGATTCCTGTTTCCACAATAACTTTAGGGTCGACGGCGCGCGCTGTGGCAATGGCGGCATCGAGCTGTGAAAGCTCAGCCACTCGCGTTATCCCCAACGAAGAGCCGGCACGAGCTGGTTTGACGTAAACGGGAAGTTGTAAACGTTCAGCAACGTCCGCGCGCACCCCATCGGGATCGGCTTTCCAGCGCTGCGGTTCCACGAGCACGTAGGGAGCAACCGGAAGCCCGGCTGATTCCAGCACCAGTTTCATATAGTGCTTATCCATAGCCGCAGCGGAGGCGAAAACTCCGCAGCCCACGTAGGGAATACCCATCATTTCGAAAGTTCCCTGGATGGTGCCATCCTCACCAAAGGGGCCGTGGAGCAGCGGGAAGGCGACGTCGATAGCACCGAGACTGCGTGAGCTACCATCCTCCCCGCGCACCACAAAACCGCCTCCGGGGCCGAAATCCGCTAGCACGCGCTCCCCGCGATACCGCACCTCCGCGCCGGCTGCCACCTCCTCCGTGCTCATGGGAACCCAGATTCCTTCGGAGGTAATTCCGATAGGGATAACGGTGTAGCGCTCCGGGTCAATGGCTCCCAGAACGGAAGCTGCGGTCAGGCAAGAGACGGAGTGTTCTCCGGACACACCCCCGTAGATGAGGGCGACGTGATGTGTGGCCACGAATGGACACCTTTCTACTCAGTGCTGTACCCAGGGTAGTACGCCAGGCCGCGCGGCAAGGTGACAAACCCGGGCGCGGCCTACTACAGTAAACATATGACACAGAACACAGCGAAGTTATTTGTCCTGCTAGCGGGCAGTGCCGCCCTCGCGCTGGCCGGTTGTTCCGCGCCCGGAAAAGGTGCCGCAGCTAGCGATGCTTCCACCGCCCCCGCCACCCCGACTGCCTCAGCTTCGGCTCCGGCGGTGAGCCAGTCGCCCAGCCTCACGCCCAAGGATGCGCAAGCCTCCCTCAAAGGTTTTATTGAAGGTGACTCACAGTCCCCGAACTATCCCAAGCTCACCGAAAACTCCGCGGTTCCTACCGCGGTTCGGGTGGCCGGCCACGAAGGTTGGGATCGCGTGGTCGTGGAATACGATAGCGACGCCGATCTGGAATGGTTCAGTTTCTTCGGTGATGAAGCCATTCAGGACGGTTCCGGGCGCCCCCTGGATATTCCGGGCAAGCGTTTCCTCACCCTGAGCATTTCCGGGGTGACCTACCCAGAAGATCCCTCTCAGGCGGCGGACCTCTCCGTTCCAAACCTCGGGGGCGCGAAAGTGGTTCAGGGTGTTCATGTAGAACATGCTTTTGAAGGCATGCACCAGGTCCATATCGGGCTGGATAAGGACCGTCCCTACCGGGTTCAGGTACTGGAGAGCCCCAAACGGGTCGTTATTGACGTTGCCAATAACTAATACCTTTGAATAGGTAAAACTAAGGAACGGCCTGGGAGTTATGTACTACCAGGCCGTGCTTATTTAACGGTGCGCCGCGGCTCCCTTAGTCATCCAGGGGCGTGACATCCGCGCCCAGGGCCTGGAGTTTATCCAGGAACTTTTCGTATCCGCGATCGATAATATCCACCCCGGATACCCGGGATTCCCCTTCGGCTGCCAGCGCGGCAATGAGGTGGGAGAATCCCCCACGCAGATCAGGAACCACAATATCGGTGGCCCGCAGCGGGGTAGGCCCTTGGATGACAGCCGAGTGGTAGAAGTTACGCTGCCCGAAACGGCATTCGTGCCCGCCCAAGCATTCGCGGTAGGTCTGGATATTGGCACCCATATCCCGCAGCGCTTCGGTGAAGCCGAAACGGTTTTCGTAGACGGTTTCGTGGACGATGGACATACCTTCGGCCTGGGTAAGCGCGACGACGAGCGGCTGCTGCCAGTCGGTCATAAAACCGGGGTGCACATCCGTTTCAAAAGATACGGATTGTAGCGCGCCGCCCGGGTGCCAGAAGCGGATGCCGTGGTCGCGCACATCGAATTTTCCGCCGACTTTCCGGAAAAGATTGAGGAAGGAAGTCATCGACTGCTGTTCGGCCCCGCGTACGAAAATATCCCCGCCGGTGGCTAGGGCAGCCGCAGCCCAGGAGCCTGCTTCGATGCGGTCAGGTAGGGAAGTATGGGAGTAACCAACCAGTTCATCCACGCCTTCCACGCGGATAACGCGATCAGTATCCACCGAAATAATCGCACCCATTTTCTGGAGTACCGCTATGAGATCCATGATCTCGGGTTCCACCGCGGCATTGGACAGCTCCGTCACGCCCTCCGCCATCACCGCGGTAAGAAGGGTTTGTTCGGTGGCCCCTACCGAGGGATAGGGCAGGCGCACCGGCTTGGCCCGCAAGCCCTTGGGTGCCACCAAGTGCATTCCTGCTTCTTCTTGGACGCGCTTGGCACCGAATTCTTCCAGGACACGCAGATGGAAGTCCACCGGGCGCGAGCCGATATGGCACCCGCCCAGGTCCGGAATATACGCCTCGCCCAGGCGGTGCAGCAGCGGGCCCGCAAAAAGAATGGGGATACGTGAGGAACCGGCCAGGGCATTCACTTCGTGCGGATCGTGGGGTAGGTGAATATCACCGGGGGTGATTTCCACGGTTCCGGCTTCCGGCTGGTAATTGACCGCCACGCCGTGCAGGCCGAGCAGCTCCGAGACCACGGTAACGTCACGGATTTGCGGCACATTGCGCAGCACGGATGTTTCTTTGGTGAGCAGGGAAGCAACCATGGATTTCGACACAAAATTCTTTGCGCCGCGCACAGTAATCTCACCGCTCAGGGGGACTCCTCCGCGAACCACAAGTTGGGACACCATACTCTCCGCCTTTCTCGCGTGTCACAGGTACCCAGCCAGCATACCGGCCCGCGGCCAGTTTCCGGAGTTATGAGGATATCCGGGTGGCGTTATGCCTGCGAATCGGGGTCCAGGCGCGCCGAACGTACTGGCACCTCGGGAAGGTGCCGCTGCGGCAGGGTACGCGGAGTAAAACCCGGCTGATGGGCTTCGTATTCCTCAATGAGGGAGATATCACGCAAAGTCAGGGCAATATCATCCAGGCCTTCCATGAGACGCCAGCGGGTATACGGATCGATCTCAAAGGGGAAGGTGGTATCCGCGCAGCGCACCTCACCGGCCTCCAGGTCAACGGTCAGCTCCCGGCCCGGCTTTTCTTCCAAAAGTTCCCACAGCCTCGTGGCGGCGTCGTCGCTAATTTTCCCCGCAACCAGGCCCTGTTTTCCCATATTGCCGCGGAAAATATCACCGAACCTCGGGCTGAGAACAGCGCGGAAACCGTAATCACGCAGCGCCCACACGGCGTGTTCACGTGAAGAACCGGTACCGAAATCCCGCCCGGCAACCAGAATTGAACCGGCCGTGTACGGGACTTGGTTGAGAATAAAAGCGGGGTCTTTGCGCCGTTCGTGGAAGAGTGCGTCCTCGTAACCGCTTTTGGTGATGCGTTTGAGGTAGCGAGCGGGCAGGATCTGATCGGTATCCACCTCGGTTTCGCGCAAGGGAACTCCGATACCGGTGTGCTGGGTGAAAATTTCCACGGGTCTGTTCTTTCTACATTCTACGAGCGGGCGGCGCGGCCCACGGCCGGTACAGCGCGGACTGCGGCCGGTAGGGTACCCGCACCCGCGACCGGGGCGAGATCCGCAGGATGGGAAATATGGCCGGTGACCGCGGTGGCGGCGGCCACCAGCGGGGAAACGAGGTGGGTGCGCCCGCCCGGGCCCTGCCGACCGCGGAAATTACGATTTGACGTCGAGGCGCAGCGCTCGCCAAATGTGAGCTGGTCGGGGTTCATCCCCAGGCACATGGAACAGCCTGCATTGCGCCACTCGGCACCGAAAGCCCGGAAAACTTCATCCAGTCCTTCGGCTTCTGCTTGGAGGCGCACCCGCGCCGAAGCCGGCACGATCATGACACGCAGGTCTTTGGCTTTGTGGCGCCCGCGCCACACCGCGGCCACCGAGCGCAGATCTTCAATACGTCCGTTCGTGCACGAACCGATAAAGACGGTATCCACGTGAATATCACGCATGGGCGTGCCCGGCCGCAGATCCATATATGCGAGGGCTTCACGCGCGGCTTGGCGCTCTTTTTCTTCCGGCAGTGTTTCCGGATAAGGAACGACGCCGGACAGCGGCACCCCTTGTCCAGGATTCGTGCCCCAGGTGACAATGGGCTCAATTTCAGAGGCTTCAAGAACAACTTCGGTATCGAAAAGCGCGTCAGGATCGGTGTAGAGAGTGGACCAGTATGTTACCGCGGCATCCCAGGCATCCTCCCGCGGGGCGTGCGGGCGCCCGCGCACATAATCCACCGTGGTGGCGTCCGGGGCTACCAGCCCGGCGCGCGCCCCAGCCTCAATGGACATATTGCAGATCGTCATACGTGCTTCCATGGACAGTGCCCGGATTGCCTCCCCGCGGTATTCGATAATGTGCCCGGACGCTCCGTTAGTTCCGATCTTGGCGATAACAGCGAGGATGATGTCCTTCGCCGTTGTTCCTTCCCGCAGGGTGCCGTTGACGGTAATGGCCATATTTTTGAAACGCTGGAGGGGCAGGGTTTGGGTGGCGAGGACGTGTTCAACTTCCGAGGTGCCAATACCAATCCCGATGGAGCCGAAAGCACCGTGGGTCGAGGTATGAGAGTCCCCGCACACAATCGTCATACCCGGTTGGGTCAGGCCCAGCTGCGGGCCAACCGCGTGGACAATTCCCTGATCCGCGTGTCCTAGCGAATAAATGGGGATCCCGAACTCCGCGACGTTAGCGCGCAGCGCTTCCACCTGTTTGCGCGAAGTGGTATTCGCGATGGGACGATCAATGTCAATGGTGGGAACGTTGTGGTCCTCCGTGGCAACGGTGCGGTCCGGGCAGCGCACCGGCCGCCCTTCCAGGCGCAATCCGTCAAAGGCCTGCGGGCTGGTTACTTCGTGGATGAGATGCAGATCAATGTAGAGAAGGTCGGGCGTTCCTTCCTCGCCACGCCGCACCAGATGGGCATCCCAGATCTTATCCGCGAGTGTGCGCCCCATCCCGGCCCTCCCCTCCTCCCCGGGTATCTTCCCGGGTTCTTCTTGCTGTTACTTTTCTGCTTTTCTACTTTTCCAACGGTGATCGGTTGTGGTGGTCCGCGGACCACTGTACCGAACCTCGTCCACATGGCAAGATAAAAGTCTCATAATATGGACATTACGCTGCTGTAACGCGGCGGCTCCGGAGTCTCGAAGTGGTCCGGGGAAGTTTTAGCAATGCACACAGAAGCCACGGCACTGCGCGCGGCACCACAGTGTGGACATTTGCATCTCACTTATTGAGATGAGAAAATTTCGGTATGGTTGATTCTCCTCACGCTCAGCCTGCGCCCGCCCCAGAGGGAAGTGGTGTGGGCGTTCTCGATAAGGCTGCGGCCGTGCTCGATGCTCTCGAGGCGGGCCCGCAAACATTAGCGCAACTGGTGACCGCTACCCATTTAGCACGGCCGACGGCGCATCGCCTGGCCGTCGCACTGGAATACCACCGTTTCGTTTCCCGCGATAACGAAGGGCGTTTTTCTTTAGGGCCGCGCCTGGGTGAACTCTCCTCCGCCACCGGTGAAGACAGACTCATCGCCGCGGCGAATCCCGTGCTTATCGCGCTGCGTGACCATACCGGGGAATCTTCTCAGCTCTACCGCCGCCAGGGCGACCAGCGCATTTGCGTGGCGAATGCCGAACGAACCATGGGTCTGCGCGATTCCATCCCGGTGGGCGCTTCCCTCTCGATGAAGGCAGGCTCGGCAGCGCAGGTGTTACTCGCATGGGAGGAGCCCGATCAATTGCATCGCGGTTTGCAGGGCGCTTCCTTTACGGCCACGAATCTTTCCGCGGTGCGTCGGCGTGGTTGGGCGCAAAGCGTGGGTGAACGCGAAGCCGGTGTGGCTTCTATCTCCGCACCGGTACGCGGGCCGAGCGGCCGGGTTATTGCAGCGGTATCCATTTCTGGGCCGCTGGAGCGGATGGGCCGCCAGCCCGGGCGGGTACATTCGGCAGCGGTGGTGGCCGCCGCCGGGCGCCTCACCGACGTTCTTCAAACAACCGAGGGCATTAGCGAGTAGTCGAGGACTACCACCCACTACTGTTCCGAATGGCCCGGTCATATTCTGCAAGAACCAAAGGAACCACCTCCTCCCAACCGTATCCGGGCGCCACGCTCGCATTATGGTGAGCCATGCGGGTGCGCAGCGCGGTATCTTCTACCAGGCGGGCCAACTGCGCGATCATATCCGCATCTGTTTCTGCCAGGAGTGCCGAGCGCCCGTCCTCAAGGAAATCATCAGCTCCGGTACCGGCCGGAGAAATAATGGGCAGCCCGGCCGCTCGCGCTTCCAGGGTGGCAATCCCGAAGGCCTCGCGGCGTGAACTGGTGAGATAAATATCCGCGTGCCGGTAGGCATCCATGAGTCCGGCCCGATCCGTGCGGCCGGGAAGATGAAGCCAGCTTCCCCCGGGACCCGGGTTCCCGCGCGAACGCCCGCGCCGTTCCAATTGGGAGCGTAGCGGGCCATCCCCGTAAATGGTGAGGTGGATATCCCGCCCGGTAAGCTGGCGTGCCCCGGCCACGCAGTCAATGAGGGCAGCATTGCGTTTACGCGGAGCCAGGCGCCGTGCGGCCACAACCTCCACGGGCAAACCCGGCTGATCCTCCAGGCCTGGAACCCCGCCAGCACCAGCTACCCCGAGAGTACGTGAGGCAGCCGAAGTACCCCGATGCCCGAGGCGATAGGCAGCAACCGTGCGCCACTCCCCCAGATCCACACCGTTGGGAATAACTTTTACGTCACCACCCACCGCCCGGTGTACCTGCCCGGCCACCCACGTGGATACCGCGTTATGGACGACACCGCGCGCGGTAACCCAGCGCAGCGGGGCAAGTAGCTTTTCCACCGGATCCAATACGCAGTGCCAGGTCACAGTAGTGGGGATACCTTCCACCGCGGCGATGCGCATGGCCGCCCAGGCAAAAGGCGAAACCACCCCCGCTTGAATATGCACCACATCCGCACCGCGCATGGAAGCACGCAACTGGGCACCGTGCCCCGGGGATACCGGGAGATGACCGAAGAGTGCTGAAGTAATGCGCTGGACGGGAATACCCGCCACAATATCCCGATCCGCTGGGATCCCGGGATCCGGAGGGGTATCGCGCGGGGTGGCGGTGATAACCAGCACCCGGTGGCCGGCATCCCGCAAGGCTAGGGCAAGATCACGGGTTTGAGCTTCGATCCCGCCCAGGCGCGGGAGGAAGCAATCCGAGACAAGCGCTATGCGCATAAGCCCTCACTTTCTTACGGAAGATACCCCACGAAGGAGTTCCATTGATGGAGCATCCCACCCGCGGCGGGTAGGTGCGCCGTCGTTCTTTTTCCTAGCGTCAGCTTAGCGCCCGCATCTGACAGAAAAAGCACCCGGAACGGAATGCTCTTTGCCTGGGCGCGCCCGGGCCTTAAACTAAAGCATGGCTATTCTTCCTATCTACATCACCGGCGATCCCGTTCTGCATCGGCCGGCTGAGCCCATTACGGAATTTAACGAGGAACTGGCACAGTTGGTCGAAGATATGTATGAGACCACGGTGGCGGCTCCCGGGGTGGGGCTGGCCGGGCCGCAGGTCGGTATTGGCAAACAGATTTTTGTGTGGGTCTATGCCGATCAGGATGAGGCTCCCGAGCGCGGCGTCGCTATTAATCCCACGCTGTTTATTGAACCTGTGAATCCGGATGAAGAGCCTTTCGAAGAAGGGTGCCTGTCCTTCCCCGGCGAACAGTATCCCCTGGCGCGCTCCCCGCGCGCTTTGCTACGGGCGCAAAACGAAAAGGGCGAGCATTACGAAATCGAGGCAACCGGGTGGTTCGCGCGCATTCTCCAGCATGAATATGACCACCTCACCGGCCATTTGTACGTGGATCGGCTCACGGGGCGCGAGGAAGCCGCAGCGAAACGTGCCAAGCGTGAGCACGGCTGGGGCAAAAAGGGGAATACCTGGCTGCCCGGGCGCGACAACCTCGAATACTAGCGCTTTCGATCCCGCGTAGCCGCCGCGCGGACTCCCATTCATTTTTTGTTCATATTTCGGTAACGTGAGATGGATATTTTTGGCGACATGATTGCATCCCATCCCAGCTCTTCGGCCCGCACCGTCGCGGTGTGCGCGGATGGGCTGGGGCGCAATCGTGCCCTGAATAACCTCATTATCGAGATGCTCGAACGCGGGCATGCCACCTGTGCCACCCTCCTAGTTGCTGCCCCCGCGGCGGATCACGCCCTGCGGGCTTTGGCGGCCGTCGGCATTGATCCGGGGCGGATTTTGCTGGGTTTCGCCATTAGCTCGCAGGGGCCCGGGGCTCCGTGGCGCGCCGTCGCCGCGCACGCCTCAAGTTTGACGGACCGCGGCGGCCGCTACTTATCCGCGGAAGAAAGCACCGGCCCCCCGCAACTCGTGCGTGCAGACATCCTCACGGAATTGGCCGCGCAATTCTCCTGGATGGAGGACCGTGGCTATCGCCCCGCGGGTATTGCTGGGCCGCGCTACGGTCGCGATTTTCGCGGGCGCGGCCTGGTTATTGATTGCGCCCTGGAGTTTTGCGGGCGCGTGGGGGTGCCGCTGCGTTACGCGCGCCGGGGTGATCCGCTCCTGGCCGCCTCGCGGTACCTGGCGGATCTGGGTGCAGGGGCCGGAGAAGGTTCGGCGCGGCACGCGAACTCCGGTACCGATGCGGATGTGGTAGCTGCGCACGCGCGGCGTGTGGAACGTGCGGATGCTCTTGGGGTACGGCTTCCGGACGACGTCGTTTTCTTCCCACCCGAGTTCCCCGCCGAAAGTTACGGGGAATTACGCCATGCCTACCTTTCGGCTTTGGAGGAATGCGTTGGTCCGGCAATCCAGGTGGTATTCACTCCGGCCCGCGAGGATAGCGGAGCCGGGCGCGGGGAATGGGAAACCCGGCTCATGCGCGATCCGTCATTCTTGCGGGCGGTAGCGCGGGCGCGGTGTGCCGATGTGCAAGGGATATCTACTGTGTCGGCTGGCAGTAAGGCCACATTGAAAGTTGTTGAAGGTAAGCTCGTGGCAGCGAGTGACACCAGATTTGACGATGATGTTATGCACAACGTGATTGATGATATGCGTAAATAACGCGCTCTTCGCGGGTAAGTAGATAGAAATGGTCGCTAACACCCGGACTTTTCCTTGCTACGCCAACAGAAAAGTCGGGCCGCCACGCATCGCAGGCGAATCGTGGGTAGAGGTGTCAAAGTGGGCATCTTGAACCGTATGGGCACACAGTGCGCATTCAGGACGGGGCTGCCGTTGCTGTGACTTTGATTTCGGACAAACGCGGCGACCTTCCCGCGAGAACCTCATGGATCTCACCAACTTCAATAGTCACACCAGCACCTGCAGGGGCGGTATGTGTTTTCAGAGCTGTACTGCACTTGTCGTACATGCGAAGTACATCCCGGAAAAACATACCCTCCTCGCCTGCGCGGCGGTCGGCTAGGCGGGACGGCGAGCCAAAGTGTGAGTCCGGGACATCGCCTCCCACAGGATGTGCGTAAGAGACACAAAACCGCCCCAAAACGGTGCTCTCCCGCACATTTTGTTTGCGGGACGCAGTTCACGGTAGTTCCGGGCCGGATCCAAGCCAACGACACGCCGTCATTAGACCCGCTTTTGTCTATTAACCCTGCATTCTCATCCTAGAGA
>NZ_JBHNSQ010000068.1:0-487 GCF_059085665.1 Actinotignum sp. usb-actsch-213 | reverse complement strand
GTAACGGAGCGAGCTGCACCATCGGCCAGGATGGCAATATCACCGTCAAGGTTCCGGAAGGCGCGACCCCCGGCACCGACATTCCGGTGACCATCAAGGACGGCGGCAAGACGCTGGACACCTCCAAGGTGACTGTGATTGCCCCGAATAACCCGGCCTGGAATGACACGACCACCAAGCCGACCGAACCTGCCCAGCTGCCCAATGCGGGCGGCCCGGTTCCGGCTGGTTCCACTGTTGAGGTGACCGGTCCGGGTACCGCGAAGCTCAACGAGGACGGCTCGATTACGGTCACCCCGAACGCGAACGCGAAGGATAAGGACCAGATCGTTGTCAAGGTCAAGGACCCCAATGGCAAGGACCTTGACACGGCTACCGTGACCATTGCTGATCCTGATCCCGATCAGGACGGTGTGTCCGGAGATGCCGATCAGTGCCCGACCATTGCCGGACCGGCTTCCAATAATGGTTGCCCGGCGTGGAACGA
>NZ_JBHNSQ010000067.1:0-9321 GCF_059085665.1 Actinotignum sp. usb-actsch-213 | reverse complement strand
CCCCGCTACCGGGGAACTTGTTTAGGAGAACATTCCGTAGCCGGCTCCGAGATCGAACTCTTGGAAGTCGGTATACGGGAAGGTGTCATCGAACATATCGAAATCGGTGGCGGCAAAGCCGTTGTTCTTTTCGAACTCCACCCGGGCTTCGGCAGTCGGTTCGATCTTGGCCGAACGCATTGTCTCCAGGCCGGTGCCGGCCGGGATGAGCTTACCGAGGATAACGTTTTCCTTCAGACCCTCGAGCGGATCGGACTTGGAATTGAGCGCGGCCTCGGTAAGGACGCGGGTGGTCTCCTGGAAGGAGGCTGCCGAGAGCCAGGAATCCGTGGCCAGGGAGGCCTTGGTAATACCCATGAGCTCGGGGCGCCCGGAGGCGGGCTTGCCACCTTCGGCCATTGCCGCGCGGTTCTCATCTTCAAAGCGCGCCACGTCCACCAATTCGCCCGGCAGCAGCTTCGTGGTTCCCGCTTCCAGCACGGTGATACGGCGCAGCATCTGGCGCACGATCACTTCGATGTGCTTATCGTGGATTTCCACGCCCTGGGAGCGGTACACGGCCTGCACTTCAGAAACGATATGTTCCTGAGCCACCCGGCGCCCGGAAATACGCAGCACCTTCTTGGGGTCCACGCTACCTTCCACGAGCTGCTGGCCGACGTTGACGTGACCACCTTCGGGAACGAAGAGCTTGGCTCGCTTGGACACCTGGTAGACAAGGTCCTCTTCACCGTCGTCGCGCTGAATAATGAGCCGACGCACGCGCTCCCCATCCTCGATCTGAAGGTGCCCGGCCGCTTCCGCGATCGGGGCTTCGCCCTTCGGGGTACGAGCTTCGAAGAGTTCCTGCACACGGGGAAGACCCTGGGTGATATCGTCCGCCGAGGCCGAACCACCGGTGTGGAAGGTACGCATCGTCAGCTGGGTACCGGGTTCACCAATGGACTGGGCGGCCACGATACCCACGGCCTCGCCGATATCGACGAGCTTGCCGGTGGCCATGGACCGGCCGTAGCACTTGGCGCAGGTGCCGGTACGCGACTGGCACGTCAGCACCGAACGCACCGATACCTGAGTGACGCCGTTCTCGATAAGGTGCTCGATAATCGCATCACCCAGATCGGTTCCGGCCGCGGCCAGCACTTCGCCATCTTCGGATACAACATCCTTGGCCAGAGTACGGGCGTACACCGAGGTATCCAGCTGCGGATCGGGAATGAGGGTGCCGTCCGCGCCCTTTTCCGCGATGGTCTTGGTCAGGCCGCGGCTGGTCCCGCAATCGGATTCGCGCACGATGACGTCCTGCGCCACGTCCACGAGGCGACGGGTGAGGTACCCGGAGTCGGCGGTACGCAGCGCGGTATCCGCCAGGCCCTTACGAGCACCGTGCGTCGCCACGAAGTATTCGAGAACCGACAGTCCCTCGCGGTAATTCGAGGTAATCGGGCGGGGAATAATCGCGCCCTTCGGGTCGGCCACCAGCCCGCGCATACCCGCGATCTGACGAACCTGTTCCCAGTTACCGCGCGCCCCGGAGGACACCATGCGGTTTACGGTGTTATCCGCGGTGAAGTTTTCGCGCATTTCCACGGCGATCGCGTCCGTCACTTCCGACCAGAGGTCCACGAGGTCGCGACGGCGATCCTCATCCTCGATACGGCCGGTCAGGAACTGGTTTTCGATAACCGCGGCCTTCTTTTCGGCTTCCGCCAAAATTTCCGGCTTCGATTCGGGTACGACGACGTCCGATACCGCGATGGTGGCGCCACTGCGCCCAGCCCAGTAGAAGCCAGCTGACTTCAGGGCGTCCAGCGAGGCGGCAACGTAGACCTTCTCGTAGCGTTCAGCCAGGCGATTGACGATCCCACCAAGGACCTTCTTGTCTACCGTCTCATTGACGTAGGGGAAGTCCACGGGGAGCGAATCATTGAAGATTGCGCGGCCCAGGGTGGTTTCCAGCAGCAGCCGGTCCCCTTCTTCGAAGTTCTCCGGGGCCTTCCAGCCACGCGGGGGAACAACATCCGCTTCGAAACGAATCTTGACCTTGGCATTCAGGTCAAGACTGCCCATGTCGTAGGCCATCCGCGCTTCATCAATGGAGGTGAAGGAGCGGCCTTCCCCGGTGGCGCCGTCGACCTGAGATGTCAGGTAGAACAGCCCGATCACCATGTCCTGCGAAGGCATGGTCACGGGGCGTCCATCAGAAGGCTTGAGGATGTTATTCGAGGAGAGCATGAGGATGCGCGCCTCGGCCTGGGCTTCCACTGAAAGCGGAAGGTGCACGGCCATCTGGTCGCCGTCGAAGTCCGCGTTGAAGGCGGAGCACACCAGCGGGTGCAGGCGGATCGCCTTACCTTCAATCATGAGCGGCTCGAAAGCCTGAATACCCAGGCGGTGCAGGGTTGGGGCGCGGTTGAGGAGCACCGGGTGCTCGCGCATAACCTCTTCGAGAACGTCCCACACCTCGGGACGCTGGCGGTCGATGAAACGCTTGGACGCCTTGATATTCTTGGCGATTTCCAGGTCTACGAGGCGCTTTTGCACGAAGGGCTTGAAGAGTTCCAGGGCCATAACACGCGGGAGTCCGCACTGGTGCAGCTTCATGGTCGGACCCACCACGATAACGGAACGGCCCGAGTAGTCCACGCGCTTACCCAGGAGATTCTGGCGGAAGCGGCCCTGCTTGCCCTTGAGCATATCGGAAAGCGACTTGAGGGGGCGGTTGCCCGCACCCTGCACCGGGCGCCCGCGCCGGCCGTTATCGAAGAGCGCGTCCACGGATTCCTGGAGCATGCGCTTTTCGTTATTGACCATGATCTCCGGTGCACCCAGATCCAGCATGCGCTTGAGACGGTTATTCCGGTTGATCACGCGGCGGTAAAGATCGTTAAGATCGGAGGTCGCGAAGCGGCCACCGTCCAGCTGCACCATGGGGCGCAGATCCGGCGGAATCACCGGGAGAGCATCAAGCACCATCGATTCGGGCTTGGTATCCGAATGCAGGAAGGCATTAACCACCTTGATGCGCTTGAGGGCGCGGGCCTTGCGCTGGGCGGTACCCGATTCGATAACTTCAACGAGCCGGTCATGTTCGGCCTGCAGATCGAAGGACCGCAGCCGGGCCTGGATAGCTTCCGCACCGCGGGCGGCCTTGAAGTAGTCGCCGTAATGCGCGTCCATTTCGCGGTAGAGATCTTCGTCGCCTTCCAGATCCCCCACCTTGAGCTTGGTGAAGCGATCCCACATGGTTTCCAGGCGCTCGAGTTCGCGATCCGTATTCTTGCGGATCTTTGCGAGGTCATTATCGGCCGCGCGCTTGATCTTCTGCTTCTGGGAATCGGTTGCGCCATCCTCTTCAGCCTGCGCAAGCTCCTTTTCGAGCTCCTGCTGGCGGGTTTCGAGGGTGACATCCCGGTTCTTTTCCAGGGCGCGGCGCTCCAGTTCGTATTCGGACTGGAGGGTGGGCATATCCGCGCGGCGAGCCTCTTCATCGACTTCGGTCACCATATAGGCAGCGAAGTAGATGACCTTCTCGAGGTCCTTAGGTGCCACGTCCAGGAGGTAGCCCAAGCGCGAGGGCACGCCCTTGAAGTACCAAATATGGGTGACGGGAGCGGCGAGTTCAATATGGCCCATCCGCTCGCGCCGTACCTTCGAGCGGGTGACTTCCACGCCGCAGCGTTCGCAGACGATGCCCTTGAACCGCGGCCGCTTGTACTTACCGCAGGCACATTCCCAATCGCGGGTGGGCCCGAAGATCTGTTCGCCGAACAGACCGTCCTTTTCCGGCTTGAGGGTGCGGTAGTTGATAGTTTCCGGCTTCTTCACCTCACCGTGCGACCAAGCACGGATATCATCCGAGGTTGCCAGACCAATGTGGAGCTGGTCAAAACGATTAACGTCGAGCAAGATTCCTACTTCCGATGTTGTGCGCCACTAAGAAGATTTGAGAGTTTAGAAGTCGGCTCCGGTGGACAGATCCTCCAGACCGGTCTGCAGCACGGGCTCCTCCGGGCCGGCCGCAGCGCGCATGCGATCTTCTTCCGCATCCTGGAGGTCGATGACCTGACCGGATGCATCGAGAGCTGCCACATTCAGGCACAGCGACCGCATTTCCTGCATCAGAACCTTGAAAGATTCTGGAATACCAGCTTCGGGGACGTTATCGCCCTTGACGATGGCTTCGTACACCTTGACGCGGCCCACGGTGTCGTCGGACTTGATCGTGAGCATTTCCTGCAGGGTGTGCGCGGCGCCGTAAGCTTCCAGGGCCCACACTTCCATTTCACCGAAGCGCTGGCCACCGAATTGTGCCTTACCGCCCAGGGGCTGCTGGGTCACCATCGAGTACGGACCCGTGGAGCGGGCGTGGATCTTATCATCCACAAGGTGATGCAGCTTGAGCATGTACATGTAACCAACCGAGACCGGATCCGGGAAGGGATCGCCGGTCCGTCCGTCGAAGAGCCGGGCCTTGCCGAAGCGGTTGACCAGGGTGTGGCCTTCCGCATCCGGGAGGGTGGACTGGAGAAGTCCATCCAGCTCATCGGCCTGGAGACCGTCGAATACCGGGGTGGCAACCCGGGTGCCCGGGGCGGCCTTGACGGTATCTTCGGGAAGGCGCAGCGCCCATTCTTCGCCCGCTTCCCGGGCGGCGCTGGCATCCCATCCACGGGAGGCCACCCAGCCCAGATGCAATTCGTAAACCTGACCGAGGTTCATACGGCCAGGAACGCCCAGCGGGTTGAGGATGATATCAACCGGGGTGCCATCTTCCATGAAGGGCATATCTTCCACCGGAAGAATACGGGAGATAACGCCCTTATTTCCGTGGCGGCCGGCCATCTTATCGCCCACCGTGATCTTGCGGCGCTGGGCGATGTAGACGCGAACGGTTTCGTTGACATCCGAGGGAAGTTCGTCGTTATTTTCCTTGTCGAACTGGCGGATATCGATCACGATGCCGGATTCGCCGTGCGGAACGCGCAGCGAGGTATCGCGAACTTCCTTGGCCTTTTCCCCGAAGATAGCGCGCAGCAGGCGCTCTTCACTGGTAAGTTCCGTTTCGCCCTTGGGAGTAATCTTGCCCACGATAATATCGCCGGCGCGCACTTCCGCACCGATGCGAATAATTCCGTGGTCATCGAGGTGCGAGAGCATTTCCTCAGAGACGTTGGGAATATCGCGGGTGATTTCCTCCGGGCCGAGCTTGGTATCACGCGCATCAACCTCGTGTTCCTCGATGTGAATCGAGGTGAGGAGGTCATCGCGCACGCAGCGCTCCGAGAGGATGATGGCGTCCTCGTAGTTGTAGCCATTCCAGGACATAAAGGCCACGAGCAAGTTCTGCCCCAGCGCGAGTTCGCCACCTTCGGTAGCGGCGCCGTCGGCAATAAGAGTGCCCGCTTCCAGGCGATCCCCAGCGGATACCACCACGCGCTGGTTAATGCAGTTACCGGGGTTGGAACGCTCAAACTTGGACATCTTGTAGATGACGTGGCGCCCGTCGTCCTGCTCCACGTGCACGGCATCGGCGTCCACTTCGGTGACCACACCGGGGGCCGCGGCCACCGTCACGTCACCGGAGTCAACCGCGCAGCGCATCTCCCAGCCGGTACCCACGTACGGGGAAACCGGGCGGATCAGCGGCACAGCCTGGCGCTGCATATTCGCACCCATAAGGGCGCGGTTGGCGTCGTCGTGCTCGAGGAAGGGAATCATGCCGGTACCGATGGAGACCATCTGGCGCGCGGACACGTCCATGTAATCGATTTCGTCTACCGGAACGAGAGCCGGCTCGCCACCCGGAACGCGCACGAGCGCTTCTTCTTCCAGGAAGTGGCCATCCGCATCGATAGGTGCTTCGGCCTGGGCGATATTGTGGTTATCTTCATCGCCCGCCTGGAGGTAATCGATCTCATTCGTGACCCGACCATCGACCACGCGCCGGTAGGGCGTTTCGATGAAGCCGAAGGAATTGATCTGCGCGAAGGAGGCCAGCGAACCGATGAGGCCGATGTTCGGACCTTCCGGCGTTTCGATGGGGCACATGCGCCCGTAATGCGAGGGGTGCACGTCGCGCACTTCCATGCCGGCACGATCACGGGACAGACCGCCCGGGCCCAGGGCCGACAGGCGGCGCTTGTGGGTCAGGCCCGCCAACGGGTTGTTCTGATCCATAAACTGCGAGAGCTGGGATGTTCCGAAGAACTCCTTAATCGCAGCGACGATCGGCCGGATATTGATGAGCGAGGAGGGCGTAATCGCTTCCACTTCCTGAGTGGTCATGCGTTCGCGCACCATCCGGTCCAGGCGCGCCAAACCGGTGCGCACCTGGTTCTGGATAAGCTCACCGACCGCGCGCACGCGGCGGTTGGAGAAGTTGTCAATATCATCGGTGCTGACGCGCACCGGGGTGGCACCTTCAGCGCAGAGGATGGTCGGGAATTCGCCGTCCTCCCCCATGCGGTCCATGCCCTGGTGAAGGGCGAGGAGGTAGCGCAGCGCCGCGGTGATATCCGTAAGCGTGAGCTGGCGGGCGGTGTTATCTTCCGGCAGGCCCAGCTTCTTGTTGATCTTGTAGCGCCCCACCTTCGCGGTGTCATAGCGCTTGGGGTTGAAGTAGAAGTTATTGAGCAGGGTACGGCCAGCTTCCGCCGTGGGCGGTTCACCCGGGCGCAGCTTGCGGTACAGATCCTGCAGGGCTTCTTCCTGGTTGTGGACGGTGTCCTTTTCCAGGGTGTCAATGAGAATGGGGAATTCGGAGAAGGTTTCGCGAATTTCCGATTCCGTCATGCCCAGGGCTTTGAGGAACACGGTCACCGACTGCTTACGCTTGCGGTCCACGCGCACGCCCACCGCATCGCGTTTATCGATCTCAAATTCCAGCCAGGCACCGCGCGAGGGGATGACCTTGGTGTTGTAAATATCCTTATCGGAGGTCTTATCCGCGGTGCGTTCGAAGTACACACCCGGGGAACGCACCAGCTGGGAGACAACCACGCGCTCGGTACCGTTTACGATGAAAGTACCGCGGTCCGTCATGAGCGGGAAGTCGCCAATGAACGTGGTCTGCGACTTGATTTCGCCCGTTTCGTAGTTCTGGAATTCCGCAGTGACGTACAGGGGTGCCGAGTAGGTGAGGTCACGTTCGCGGCACTCGAGGATGGAGTACTTCGGTTCCTCGAGATGCGGGGCGGAGAGCACCAGGCCCATGGTTTGCGCGGCATTTTCGATCGGGGAAATTTCTTCGAAGATTTCTTCGAGCCCGGACTGAGCGCCGGGGTTTTCCGCGACCCATTTATCCGAGCCGATCAGCCAACCGAAACTATCGGTTTGGAGGCCGAGCAAATTCGGCACTTGCAGTGGTTCATGGATTTTCGCGAAAGATACGCGGTCAACAACCGGCTTGCCGTTATGTGCAGCGAGCGAGTATGTGCGCGAAGCAGCCAAAGTGGATCCTTCCCTGACGAATCTGGCAGAAGGACAATCCAGTCACCCTCACCGAAAACCGCGATATCACGCCAAAAAGCGCTGCGGAGGTGATCAAGGGCATAGGAGTGTCAACGCAAGTTTCTACACTACACGTTTTAACGGCAAGAACCAAGACCCCCGGCCTATGCGAGGGGTCACACACAGGGATACCAGCGCTAGGCGGTGCCGGTATCTCGTCCGAACTTCATCGTCCGAAAGTACTTTCGCACAAGAACGGCGTACATGCAAGTGCGGGCGCGTCGAGGCAGCTCAACGCGCCTCTCTGGTAGCACGACGACGCCGCCGTCCCGCGTGGTCACCTCCCCTAGCGCAGGCGTTTTTCAAGAGTCACCTCAGCGCAGTACCCTTCGAAACCATGGGCGGCGTAGAGCCGACCGGCCCCGGTGGAACTATGGGTATCCACGTCTAATCCAACCGTGGCATACCCGGCCCGTGCCGCGTTCGTAATAACGCGATCCACGAGCTGTCCGCCCACGCCGCGCCCGCGCACCGCCCGCAAGGAGCCGAGATATTCGATATAAAGCTCCCTGCCATAGTCATTCGCGAGGGCGTAGCCCACCACAGCGCCGGTTTCCTCGCTGTGCGCTACGACCGAGCAGTCCAGGCGCATGCGCCACCCGGTGAGGAAGGAGTGCCAGGACGCGGCGTCGTAATCATAACGCCCGTAGTGATCACGGAACGCTTCGGCATGCGCGAGGCGGAGCGGTTCTTCGTCGGCGAGGGTGGGGGCGCGGAAAGTCACGCCGTCAATGTGGACGGCGGGGAGCTGCGCGGCCTCCCGGCGCATGACTTCGTATTTTCGGGTGAGGCGGTAGCCGAGCTCCCCCAGGGCCGCGTTGGTTTCTTCTGCATCATCATCGCGGGCGACCTGCACCGACAGCCCGGAGTAGCGAGTCTCGGAACGTTCGGCGAGCCCGATGGCGAGCTGCTCGCACCGGCTGAGGAGTTCGGGGAGGTACGTGAGGTCCGGGCAGGCATAGCCGATATAAATATCGAGGTCATCATCTTGGTCGACGTCGCCCATGATGGACACCGTGGCTCCGGCAAGGAGGTGCTCCCCACGGTACAGCGCGAGGGTTTCGGTGGCCGGATCGACCTCAGGATTGGCAAGGAAATCGCGTAGATCACGCTCGGTGGCGGAGTGGAGCAGGGAGGGATCCGCGGCTCCCAGCGCGGCCCAGGCCGGGATGTCGCTCGGGGTGAGGGGGCGCCAGCTGAGGGTTTCACTTGAGCCCGGGTTCGGGCTTTGCTCCTGAGGCGATTCAGGGCTCTGGTTTAAGCACGATTCGGGGCTGTGATTCGTCGTCGTTTCCTGCGTCATCTTCACGTTCGTTTTCGTTATCATCGTTGAGTTTGTATGAGGGCTCGTTTCCGGCCCGTCTCCGAGGCGTTTCCGGCTCGTTTCCGGGGCGAGCTGGTATCCGTTTCCGGCCCTGTCTCGGGCTTCGCATCCGCTTGTGCACCGATGCTCACCCGTGCCAGTGTAGCCGGCGACAACCTTCTTGCGTACTCTCAAAGTGCGCATTTCGAACCATCGCCCCCGTCAAGTGCGCGTAGAGACACAAAATCGGGCGCAAACGGTGCTCTTACGCGCACTTCGTTTCGGCCATCATCGGGACCAACCCGTTGCCACCTATTGCCGTCCAGCAAAGTGGTACTGGAGAACATCGGGCTTTGCAAAGTGGTACTCCACGACAGAAAATCGTGGTTTGGCTGTAGCTCCAGTACCACTATGCAATCCAGCACGGCGATGGACGGCCAGCATCGCTGAGCCTCACAGCCTGGAAACCAAACAAGCGGATACGCCGGGGCGTATCCGCTTGTGGA
>NZ_JBHNSQ010000066.1:0-1866 GCF_059085665.1 Actinotignum sp. usb-actsch-213 | reverse complement strand
GGGCCGGTATCACGGCTGCAGCGTTGTGTTTGAGTCTCACCCCCACATATAGTGCGCCTTCTGCACAGGCGTATGAGTTACAACGTTCGGACGGCAAGCTTGGTGAAATTAAAGGTTCGGTTTACGGCCGAGTTTTCGTAGACCGAGTGGACAATATTGCCACGTTCGATAAAGGGGATGAAGGTCTGCCTGGCGTAAAGGTTTACGCGCAGTGGGTTGACTTTAACAATAAAAAGCTGAAGGGTGCTGTCTCGCCGGTTTATTGGACCGAAACTAAAGCTGATGGCAAGTACTCAATTAAACTTCCAAACTGGACTGACGCTCTAGGTGTCGAACATGAATGGAGGGCGCAAGCCGGTCAGGGTTTGCGGATCTGGGCTGATAATCCCGATAAAGCTAAGTACGTTAATTCGTTTGTCGAATCCGACGGTGTATTTGTTAACAACGGGATGACTCAGCGTTATGTGGGCACGTGGAATGCATGGCCGCAGTCCGCCGCTGAAAACATGAATATCTCTTATCAGGAGCGTCCGAAGATTCAGGAAATGTTCCCGGATGAGAGTACCTGGAGGGAAACGACTAACCAGGAAAATGGCGGCTACGTTAACGGAAGCGTTTTTTATGATCAAAGAAACTACTTTGGTGCTCCGAAGGCTGTCCGCAATTTCCAAGACGGTTTCGGAGATGTAGCGGTTCCTGGGGTTAAGGTTGTTGGTACCTACGTCCAAGACGAGGTTGCGCGCCGTTTCGACACGTGGAAGAGCGAGCACAGAGGTTATACCCGCGAGCAATTCAAGGTCGCTCAGCGCGAGATTATGGCGAAATATAAGGAAGAAACAGGGAAAAGCCCGTGGGCTGAAACCGCTTACGCCATAACGGACGCTCAGGGCTCGTATCATATCCAGTTCCGAGGCCTTTGGGGTGACAGTTACACCTTTAAAGGCATCATGAAGAACGGGACACACGGTGACCTTGTTCCGGAAAATGCGACGAATGCCTCGTGGCTGAAGGGGAACTTTGGCTCACGGCATGTTAATGTCGCGTATATGTATGTTGCCCCCGTGTTGCCGGAGGGCGTGGGTGGAGCGCTTGATAACTTCCCTGACAACATGTTCGGTCCTGGGGATAAAGTTCCGGACTATGCAACTCTTGGTGGAATGAGTGATCTCCACAACCAAGATTTTGCGCTCCGTATGGAAGATCGCGATTTCCAGGTTCTTGAGTACAACCAGACAGATAAACCAGCCGCGCCGGGTGCTACTGTGCAGACAAAGGCCACTGGTTTCGTGCCGTCGAGTGGTCACGAAATCGTGTGGACTGATTCTGAAGGTAACGAGGTTCATAAGTGCATCTCGACCTCCTCGAATCTGGGAGTTGTGAATTCCTGCCCCTTGACCGTTCCGGCTGATCTTGACCATGACGAAATCTATACGGCCACGATCTACCCCGAAGGTTCGCGTGATACTGCGCTAGCAAAGGACGCATTCGCTGCAAAGCCAACTCCTGAGTACAAGCACACCTTGGTCGACCTCGATACGACCGAAACTGTTGCTTCCCCACTCCACAAGGAAAATGGTACGAAGCCTCGGGATGCGAAGTATTCGCCTCTGGATGACAATGCAAAGATCCCCGCGGATCTTTTGGCTGATGTTGACCAGTCCAAGGTAAAGGTTGGCCAGCAACCTTGGGCGACGGTTAACGAGGATGGGACCATCTCGCTCGCTCCGACCAGGGGGCAAGCTGAACCGGGTGAATATCTTGTACCCGTCAAGATGACGACACCCACCGGGGAGAAGATTCTCCTTGCGCCGATTACTGTGCGCGATCCGAACGCTGATGCCGATAATGATGGCACTCCAGATCTGA
>NZ_JBHNSQ010000065.1:0-73291 GCF_059085665.1 Actinotignum sp. usb-actsch-213 | reverse complement strand
TTGCCCAAGTTGCCGAAGCGCTCGCGCTGGTCCGGGAATGGGGGGAGCAGCCTACCGAAGGTGAAGCACTAGCCGGCCACCCGGCCCTGCCCCCGGTGTTCTCCTGGATTTACACCCCCGATAGTGATCTCGCCCCAGCACTCGAAGCGGGGATTGAACTCTCGGTGGGGGATACCTGGATGATTGAGGCGGTGGCGCGGGCCGCTCAGGCTACCGGCCACACCGCCCGGGTTCACCTGAGCGTGGATAGCGGCATGACCCGCGAGGGCTTCAACCTGGAAGATATCCCCGCGGCCGCACAACTCCTCGCCACACACCAACAGGCCGGGCGCCTCGAAGTCGTTGGCATCTGGAGCCACCTGGCCTGCGCGGATGACCCGGATAGCGATGCCACCACCAGCCAAATCGCCGTTTTCGACGAAGCCCGCCGCCTCGCCACCCGCGCCAGCCTCACCCCGCGCCTGGCCCACCTTTCCGCCTCCAGCGGGGTGCTCTGGCACCCGGGAGCCCGCTACGATATGGTGCGCCCCGGCATTATCCTCTACGGGCTCAGCCCCGAACCGCGCCGCACCCTCGCCTCCGACCTGGGCCTGCGCCCCGCCATGCGCCTGGAATCCGAGCTTCTCACCACCCGCCAGCTTTCCCACCGCGCCGGCGTTTCTTACGGGCACACGGCCGTTGTTGAGGACGGGGCCGTGCTCGGCGTCGTACCGCTCGGATATGCCGATGGGGTTCCGCGGGCGCTGTCCAATAAGGGCTATGTGACGGTCGGGGAGGGGCCGGCCGCTCAGCGCGCGCCCATCACCGGGCGGGTGTGCATGGATCAGTTTGTGGTGCGCCTGGATGGGCCGCTGCCGGCCGGCACCCCCGTGGTGCTCTTCGGCGACCCGGCCCGCGGGGAAGTGAGCGCCGCGCAATGGGCACTGGCCAGCGGCACGATTTCTTATGAGATTATTACCCGCGTGGCCGCCCGGGTCCCGCGCTTGTACGTGAAGTAGGCACCCGCACGCCCTACGCCCGCGCCCGCGAAGCGACGTAGAATAGCACGGTGACTGAGAAGATCCTTATTGAGGACGCCGAGGCGATGCACGCCGTTGGCTGCGCCCTCGGAAAGCTCCTGCGCGGCGGCGACCTCATCATGCTCAACGGGCCGCTGGGCGCCGGAAAAACCACAATGACCCGCGGAATCGCGGAAGGCATGAACGTGGGCGGGCGCGTCACCTCCCCGACGTTCGTGATCGCCAATGTGCACCGCTCGCGGGCCGGCGGCCCCGACCTCGTCCACGTGGACGCCTACCGCCTCACCTCCCTGGAAGAACTGGACGCCCTGGACCTGGATTCCTCCCTGGAAGAATCCGCCACCGTGGTGGAATGGGGCGAAGGCAAAACCGAGGTCCTCACCAATGACCGCCTCGATATTGATATTGAACGGCCCGTCGGCGCCGCGGCCGGCAGCGATGTGCTCGACCTGTACGTCGATTCGCCCCGCACCCTCAGCCTGCGCGCTTCCGGCCCGCGTTCGCGCCAGCTCGCCGCCGACCTGCTCGCCTCGTACCACCAGGAGAATGCTTCATGAATATTTTGACCATTGATACCAGCGACCTATCCGTGGTGGGCCTGGTCCGCGTGGAACATTTTGGGAACGACGGCGCCGCCGGGCAGATCGCCACTCTGGCCCGCGAGGTGTCCCCGGATTCGCGCCACCACGCTGAAACTCTCACCCCGATGGTCAAGGCAGTCCTGGAAGCAGCCGGGGTGGAACGCGCCGATGCCATCGTGGCGGGAACCGGGCCCGGGGCCTTTACCGGGCTGCGTGCCGGCTTGGTGACCGCCCGCACCCTCGCTTTCGCCTGGGATGTGCCCCTCTACGGCGTTTCCTCCCTGGAAGTGCGGGCCCTGGGCACGCTGCGCGAGGGAGCTACCCGCGCGCTCGCGGTTATCGATGCCCGGCGTAAGGAACTGTATGTGCTGAGCGCAGAAGTAGCACCGGCTGCCCAGAGCGCGGCGCGCGGCGAACTCACCGTCACGGATGGCCCCCGCATTATCCGCCCGGCCGAGGTACCTGCGCTGCGCGGCGAACATACCAGCGTCGTCGTATCCCATGGGGATATGTATCCGGAACTGAGCGGGGCGCGCGTGGTGGAATGCGAACCGGAGCTCATGGTGGCGCGCGCGGGCGCGAAGTTGGCGGCGGGCGAGGCGCTCGATACCGAGCCGCAATATTTGCGCCGCCCCGATATCGCGCAGGGCGTGGCCCAGCCGGCGGGCAGCGGTTACCTCGGCAGCTAGGCGCGTGGTGGGGAGTGAGATGCCGCGGCACTGGCGCGATGTGCCGATGCGGCGCGTGGTAGCTGATCCGTCCTGGGCGCGTGACCTGGCCCGTTTCGACGCCGCCCAATTTGGCGCGCGGGAAGCCTGGCCGCGCGGGGCCTGGGAGCAGGCGCTGCGGGCCAGTAGCGAAGCCTACCTGCTCTACACGGTGGAACCTCCGCGGGAAGTGATGGAGCGGGGCGAAGCTGCGGTGTTCCCGGGCACTGCCGCAAATTCGGTAGAGCACGGCGCCACTGCGGCCGTGCCCGGTGCCGCCACACCAAACGCTCCTTCCATTAATGCGCTTGACGATCTTCACCCGCCCATCCTGGCGGCCGGCGGGGTGAGCCTGGGAGTGGAAGCCGAAATCCTCACTCTCGCGGTGGCGCAGGCGGTGCGCGGGCAGGGCCTGGGCGGTGCGCTTCTTGACGACCTCATGACCCTGGCGCGCGACGCGGGCGGGGAAACCATGTTCCTGGAGGTCCGCTCGGACGACCCGATTGCCACCGGACTCTACGCCTCGCGCGGCTTTACCGCGGTGGGGCGGCGCCCTGGCTACTATCACGGGCGCGACGCCACGATTATGCGCTGTTCATTAGCCGCCGCTTCGGCCTAAACTATCCCTTTGCGGGCTCGCGGGAGAATCCGCCGGCACAGCGTAGTGAAAGCGGAAAGGAAACGGGGATGGCGGAATGCAGCGGCGCGAATATGACGGGTAGCGCGGATGCTGTGGATTATGCAAACTTTGAGGTCCACCGGCTGCGCCAGCCCCTCCCGATCTGCCCGGAACTTTTCGGCTTCGCCCCCTCCCCGAATATCAGCGCGTGGGTCGGCCCGCACCTGGCGCTCCTCGGCTGGGGCGAATACGTAGCGGTAGAAAGCGAGGCCCCGGATACTCTCGAACGCGCGGCCGCGCGCTGGGCGCAGCTGAGCGCCGCGGCACGGCGCAGTGGGCAAACCGGGCAAACCGAGCGAAACGGGCACAACGCGCGAACCGCGCGAACCGGGCACAAGAATACGCAGAAGTACGACGACGCAGAGCTGCCCTGCGCCCTCCCGCTCGCCTTCGGATCTTTCGGGTTTCTCCGGGGCGGAATGCTCCTGATCCCGGAAACTCTCCTGGTGATCACCAAGGAAGCCAGTTGGGTGATCGGGGTGGATTGCGGGGAGCTGGCTCGGCGCCTGGACTCCCTGGACGGGGCGGCGGTGTGCGCGGCGGGCCGCGCCGCATTAGCGAGCATTCCCGGCTGCGGGGCCACGCACTCGGAAGGCGGGAGCCTGAGCGAAAGTGAATGGTGCACGGCGGTGGCCACGGTGCGCGATATGCTCCGCGCGGGCCAAGCGGACAAAGTTGTGCTGGCCCGGGATAAAAAACTGCGGGCGCAACGGGATTTCGATCCGCGCCTGCTGTGCGCTCACCTGGCGCGTTCCTATCCGAGCTGCTGGATATACGCGGTGCGCGGCCTGGTGGGCGCCACCCCCGAACTTTTGGTTGGCACCCGGGCGGGGGAGTTTTCCTGCCGGGTGCTCGCGGGAACAGCCACAGCGGATGAGGGGGAGGTGCTCCTCGCCTCGGAAAAAGACCGCCGCGAACATGAGATCGCGGTGGAATCGGTGCGCAGCGCGCTTACTCCCGTGGCGAGCTCGCTGGATATTCCCGAGCAACCGGAGCTGCTCCGGCTCCCGAACGTGTGCCATTTAGCGACCGATGTGCGTGGGCGCAGCGAGCATTCCGCACTGGGCCTGGCCTACGCTTTGCATCCCACCGCGGCGGTGTGCGGCCAGCCCACCGCTCTGGCCCGCGATATTCTCACCGATGTGGAACATATGGACCGCGGGCGGTATGCCGGTCCGGTCGGCTGGGTGGACGCGGCCGGCAACGGCGAATTCGGGATCGCGCTGCGCGGGGGCCACATCACCGGAAACTTCATCACTCTGTACGCGGGAGGCGGGATTATGCCGCAATCTATCCCGGAGGCAGAATTCGCGGAAACCGAAGCGAAAATGCTCCCTATGCTGAGCGCGGTGGCGGAAAGCCGCTAAGCCCCGCACCACGCCGGCGCACTTAGCTCATGCGGTGCTTCGCGCGTGCATCGCGTGAGTTATGCACCTAGGGCAGCACTAATTTCCGCTTGCACCTGCGCATCGCGAGCGCGCAGATCCGGAATATCGGTACGCACCTCAACCACCGACACCCCGCGGATCGGGCGCGCCAGGAGATCATCGAGCTGGTCAAGGCTGCGCACCTCCAGATAATCAGCTCCCATACCGTAGGCAAGGTACTCGATGTCACAGCGCTGCGGCGTCGCAAAATAACGCCCGAAATCCTGCGCGTGCTGCGGCTCGCCGTGCTCCAGGCCAGCGAAAATTGAACCGCCCGCATCGTTGAGGACAATGACTTGCAGATCCACCTCCGGCTCGTGGCTCCCGCGGAGCAAGCCGCCCATATCGTGGAGGAAGGTGAGATCGCCCAGCAGCACCCGCACCGGTTCCCCGGTGGCGGTGGCCAGACCGCGCGCGCAACTGATGGTGCCGTCAATCCCCGCCAGTCCGCGGTTACTGAGAACGCGGAGCGGGCGGGCCGGGGTGCGTGCCGCGCGGTCGAGGATCCGGATAGAAGCCGAAGCCCCCACGAAGAGCAGCGGGGCACTCTCGGGATGCTCGCTGTGACTATCCCAGATAGTGCAGGCAATATGCAGGGGATCGAAAGGTGCGCCGGGGGTGCGGGCGGCTAGGCTGCGCCGTCGGCTTATCATCGTGGCGCTCCGTTCCTCCGCTGCGCGCCACAACGGTGGAATCGTACCCGTAGTTTCAGGTGCGGGCGGCAGTGCCGGTAGCACGGCGCGAACCGTTCCGAAAGGATCGAAATAGTAACCGCTGCGATCAGCCACCGCCACAATATTAATATCGGCGCGTTTGAGGAGCTGGGTGACGGGGCGCGAGAGGGTGGGATGCCCGCACAGGAGCACCTGCTCAATACCCTGCATGTGCGTGAGGTAATAAACATAGTGGCTGAGCGCGGGCCCGTAAGCCGCCGGGCTACTCGGCTCAGCCAGCAGCGGCCAGCCCAGCGCCCCCGCGAGCGCCACGATTCCCGCCCCGCTGCCGGTAGCATCCCCGGCCACAATAACGGTGCCGAGCTCCCGGTCCAGCACTTCCGGCCAGGGCGTGCCCGCCGTACCCATAGGGGCCGGCGCGGCGATCCGGCGGGGCGCGGGCCATACCCGCGGGGGAGCGGGAAGCGCGGCAAGATTGCCATCCAAACAAATATTGAGATGTGCGGGGCCGGGGCGCCCGCCCTCGCCGAGCGCCCGGGCGACCGCGCGCCACACCTGGTTCGCGACCACCGCGCCGTCCTCCCCGAAGGCCGGAATATCCAGCTGGGCGCGCACCACGGTGGCGAACATTCCGGCCTGCTGGGTGGTTTGATTCGCTCCGGTGCCGCGCAGGTAGGCGGGGCGGTCCGCGGTCACGGCGAGGAGGGGGATTCCGGTGGCATCGGCTTCCGCGAGGGCCGGGTGAAGATTGGCGACGGCGGTGCCGGACGTGGTGATCACAGCAACCGGGAGGGGCTCTGCGGCGAGCACCTCACCGCGGGCCAGCCCGAGGGCGAAGAAGCCAGCGCTGCGCTCATCGACTCGCACGTGGGTGGTGATCAGGCCGGCGCGCGCCGCTGCAGCTGCCGCGTAGGTGAGGGGCGCATTGCGCGAACCGGGGCAGATGACCATATGGCGCACCCCGCAACCGATCAGCGCCCCGATAATATCGCGGGCGTGCGTGGCGGTCGGGTCCGCGGGCGCGGCCCGGTCCGGTGCGGCCGGTGCGGTGGCGGCTGACGGTAGCGTGCGCGGGGCCGCGGCGCGGGTTGCGTCGTCGTTCATCATGCTCATGAGTACCACTCCATCATCTCGCTCAGGCGCCGCTGCCAGCGCGCCACCAAATCCGGTGCCGCACTGAGCTGCGAGGTATCCACGGCGGCCCTCCCGCATTCAATCATGCCCGCGCGGGGCAGCTTCGCTTCGCTCGCAATATCGGCGCTCAGGAGCTGAACGGTTGCCAAACCGCAGGCGTAGGGGAGGCGATCCACCGCGGCTGCCGCGGCCAGCCCGGCCGCGATCCCCACCGAGGTCTCCAGGGCGGAAGAAAGCACCACGTCCAATCCGCACTCGCGGGCAACATCGAGCGCGCGCGGGATTCCTCCCAGGGGCGCCACTTTAATAACCGCAATATCGGCAGCTCCCGCGCGAGCCACCGCCAGCGGGTCGCTGGCGCGGCGAATCGATTCATCCGCGGCAATTTTGGGGGCAACCCGGGAGCGCACCCGGGCCAGCTCCGCGATCTTTTTGCAGGGCTGCTCCACGTATTCCAGCCCGGCCAGCCCGCCCGCGCGGGCCGCCGCGTCAAGCTCGGTGATGGCCCGGATAGCGGTATCGGTATCCCAGGCCGCGTTCGCATCCACGCGTACCCTCCCGGCCGGCCCGAGCGCCGCCGCCACCGCGGCCACCCGCTCGCAATCCTCGCGTAGGGTCGAGCGCGGATCGGCAACTTTCACTTTCGCGGTGGTGCAGCCGGCCGCGTCGCGAACCAGCCGGGCTGCATCCGCAGGCGTGGTGACCGGGATCGTCACATTCACGGGGATATGGCTGCGCAGCGGACGCGGAAAGGGCCGGGTGGCCGCCTCGATTCCGGCGCGCAGCCACGGGGCTGATTCCCGCGGGTCATAATCCCAAAACGGAGCTGCCTCACCCCAACCGGCCGGGCCCTCCAGGAGCAGTCCCTCCCGCACGGTAATCCCCCGGAAGCGGCGCTTGAGCGGAATCGAATAGGCGAGCACCCGGGACAGTTCGGGGAAAGGATTGACTAATTCAGTAAGCATGGCCTCGTTGACAAGTACGCGGTACGGCACGCGGGCCCGGGCCGCTAGGCCGTGGCTCCGCGCCGCCGAGAGTGTGAAACAGACCCCATACTAGCGCCTGCCGGCTAAACTGTCCCCCATGAGTATGCTTCCTTCGGTTTCAGATACATTCGATCCCGCGCGCTGGCGCACGGTCCCCGGTTTCGAGTTTGAAGATATTACCTACCATCGTGGTATTTCCCGCGGGGAGGTGGATGGCCGACCCGCGGGCGAGGACCTCCCGGTGGTGCGCATCGCCTTTGACCGCCCCGATGTGCGTAACGCTTTCCGCCCGCTCACCGTGGACGAACTCTATCGGGCATTCGACCACGCGCGCATGAGTTCCGATGTGGCCGCCATTATCCTCACCGGGAACGGTCCCTCCCCGCGCGATGGCGGCTACGCTTTCTGCTCGGGCGGCGACCAGCGGGTGCGCGGGGCAGACGGCTACCAGTACGAAACGGCCGGCGCGGATTCTAGCGCCGGGGTGGCTCAGCGCCGCGCCCAAATCGACCACGCCCAAGCCAGCCGCATGCACGTGCTCGAACTCCAGCGCCTTATCCGCACCACCCCGAAACCGGTGATCGCGGCGCTCACCGGGTGGGTGACCGGCGGCGGGCACTCCCTCATGGTGGTCTGCGATCTGGCGGTCGCCTCCCGCGAACACGCCCGCTTCAAGCAGATCGACGCCAATGTGGGTTCCTTCGACGCCGGATACGGCAGCGCCCTGCTGGCCCGCCAGGCCGGTGACAAGCGCGCTCGCGAGATTTTCTTCCTCGCCCGCGAATACAGCGCGGACCAGGCCGCGGCCTGGGGTGTTATTAACGAAGCGGTGGCGCACGCGCAGGTGGAAGAAACCGCTCTCGAGTACGCGCGTATTATTGCCACGAAATCACCGCAAAGCATCCGTATGCTCAAATTTGCTTTTAATATGGTCGACGACGGTATCGCCGGCCAGCAGGTATTCGCTGGTGAAGCCACCCGTTTGGCCTATATGACGCCGGAAGCCCAGGAAGGCCGGGATGCCTTCCTCGAGCATCGCAGCCCCAATTGGGATCCCTACCCGCGCTACTTCTAAAACAGGCGGGTTGAGGTTCGCGCATGTCCAGTGTTCTGAGCCCGGAGGATATTGAGTTCATTGTTCCTTCCCGGAGCGGTATACGCGCGCTATACGATGCGATAGCGGCGCGGCTGGAAGCACCCGGTAGCCACCGCCCGCTCATGCCGCTGGCTTCTTCGGCGGCCGATGCAGCGGCGGATTCGGCGGTTGATGCGACTACGGCCGCGGATGCAGCGGCCGATGCGGCGGCGGTGGCGGGGCGGATCCGCTGGCGGCCGGATATTGATTTTATTTTGCAAACCTCCGGTTCCACCACGGGGAAGGGGCACCTGGTCGGGCTTTCCGCCCGGGCTTTCCTCGCTTCGGAAGCTGCCACCGCGGAATTCTTCGGGGGCCGGGGCCGCTGGGTGCTGGCCCTCCCCGCGCATCACGTGGCCGGGTTCCAGGTAGTGGCACGCTCCTGCGTGGCCGGTAGCTATCCGGTGGAGCTCCCACCCGGGCTATCGCTACGCGATCATGGCGGCGTGGATATGGTGGATATGCCGGAGGGCGGCTTCCTATCCGTGGTTCCCACCCAGCTCTCCGATATTGTGGAATCCGGCCAGGCGGGCACCACGGCCTTGAGGAACTTGCGTGCCATATTGGTGGGCGGGGCGGCGGCTGCGCCGTCGCTCATCACCCGTGCCCGAGCATTGGGGCTCCCGGTGGTGACCACCTACGGCATGACGGAAACCGCGGGCGGCTGCGTTTATAACGGTATCCCGCTGCCCGGGGTGCAGGTGGCCGCGCCCTCCGGGCGGCTGCAATTATCCGGGCCGATGCTGGCCGCAGGGTATTTGAACGAACCAGAATCTGCGGCTTTTATAACGAGTGGCGGCCGGCGCTGGCACGTGACGAATGATGCCGGGAGCGTTATTGAGGGGAGAGTGCAGGTCGCGGGGCGCCTGGATGACGTGATCATTTCCGGCGGGGTGAAGGTGCATGCCCGGCAGGTCAGCGAGGTGCTGTGCAGTTTCCCGGGGGTGCGGCGCGCGGAAGTTCTTCCGGTGGTGGATGAGCGCTGGGGGCAGATCGTGGGAGTAATTCTGGAAGCAGAGTTCCCTTTCGCGCAGCGCGCGGAGGAGGTACGTGAGTACGTGCGCGTGCGGATGGGGAAGGCCGCCGCGCCGCGCCGGGTGGTGCAAGCAGCTATCCCCATGCTGGCCTCCGGGAAAGTGGATCGCCTGCGCGCGCTGGAGATGCTGCGCACTCCCACATGGGAAAAGTGAGGAGTAAGATTGCCGGGCGTGAGTACAACAGTTTTGGGAATCGAAACCTCGTGTGATGAAACGGGGATCGGGATCGTACGCGACGGCGAGCTGCTGGCGGATGTAACCGCCACGTCTATGGATGAATACGCCCGCTACGGCGGCATTATCCCGGAGATTGCCTCGCGTGCTCACCTCCAGCAAATGGTCCCCACCCTGAACGCGGCCCTGGAGAAGGCCGGCGTGGGGCTGGGCGATTTGGATGCGATTGCGGTAACCGCAGGCCCGGGGCTCATCGGTTCGCTGACCGTTGGGGTTTCCGCGGCGAAATCCCTGGCCTTGGCGCTGGGTATTCCGCTCTACGGCGTTAATCATATTATTGGGCACCTGGCGGTGGATCAGCTGGCCAGCGGGCCCTTCCCGGAGAGCTTTATCGGACTGGTGGTTTCCGGGGGTCATTCCTCGATTCTGCACGTGCGCGATATTGCCGGGGATGTGACGGAGCTGGGCGGCACCCTGGATGATGCCGCCGGTGAAGCCTTCGATAAAGTGGGGCGCCTCCTCGGCCTGCCCTACCCGGGCGGCCCGCATATTGACCGCCTCTCCAGGACCGGCAACCGGGATGCCATTCGCTTCCCGCGCGGCCTGGAAGGCGGGAAAAATAAGGCACGCCACCGCTACGATTTCTCCTTCTCCGGCCTGAAAACCGCTGTGGCCCGCTATATTGAGGGCCTGGAAGAACGCGGCGAAGAAGTCAATGTTCCCGATATTGCCGCCGGATTCACCGAAGCTATTACCGATACCCTCACGGATAAAGCCCTGCGGGCCTGCGAAGATAAGGGCTGTGACACCCTGGTGGTGGGCGGGGGATTCTCCGCGAATTCCCGGCTGCGGGAACTGGCCGCCCAGCGCGGAGCCGAACGCGGGATCAACGTGCGCATCCCAGCGCTGCGCTACTGCACCGATAATGGCGCCATGATTGCTGCCCTCGGGTACAGCGTGGCGGTCAGCGGGCGGGCGCCGTCGCCCCTCGATATAACGGTGGACACGAATATGCCCCTCGATCTGGTAGCGTTCTAGCGCCTACCACCCTTCGCGTTCGGCGACGATAGCGCGGTGCTCGCCGAGGATCCGGGTGAGGATCACGGTGGCGGCGCCGTCCCCGGCGTTCTTGTGCAACTTGAGTTGTTTGCGGAAGAGCGCCGGGTCAATATCGGTTCCGCGTTTTTTGATTTCGGCCCGCACGACGCCGCGTTTGCGCAGCTCGGCAGCCACGGTTTTGGCGTGCAGCGGGAGCACATCCAGTATTTTGAAACGGGCGAGGAGCGGGGAGGCGACGGCGTCGCCGCTTAAATACGCCAGCCCGGGCGAAATCGGAGCCAAATCAAAATCGCTACACACCTGGTCGAGGCCGCCCGCGCGCATAAGCGCCGGATCCGGTTCGTACAGGTACGCATCCAGGGGCCGGGCCGGCAGGGAAGCGGCGGACTGGCTCGGATCCCCGCGCCAGGTGCGATAGTAGCCGACCAAGTTCCCGGTGGCGGAAGTGGCGGCGTCGTCGCCCTCCTCGCGCCGGGGCTTTTCGGTGAGGATCGTGGCGCCGCGCCCCGGATCGCGCGTCCCAAACCACGCCACCGCCTCCACGAGGTCCCCGTCCACGCTCACCCAATCGACGAAGGCATCGGCGGGCAAATCCGCCCAGCGAATCCCGGGCCCGAGCTTAATCCCGGTCACCCGGAATTCGCGCGCCAGCGCAATGGCATCGCTGAGCGCCGGCTGCCAGTGCTCGGGATGCGAAATCCGCTTGCCCCGCGCATCGCGCCGCGCCGGGTCGAGCCACAGCCCCTCGCGGCTCTCATAGCTACCGAGCAGGGCGTATCCGTCTGTTGGTACGACGGCGCAACCGGCATTAGCCTGCGCGAAATGAGCGGTAACCGGGTCACGCTCCACTCCCAGGGCGGTCAGGCCGGCGTCGGTGAAGGCCTGGGAATCCGCCCCGATCCCGCAGCCGAAATCGAGCACTTCGCGCACGCCGGCACGTTGGAAGACCGAGGCGTGCTGGCGGGCCACGCTGGCGCGGGTGGATTGCTGGAGGCCGGCGTCGGTGAAGAACATGCGGGTGGCGCGCTCGCCGAATTTGGCGCGGGCGGCATCGCGCAGGCGGGTCTGGGTGAGCAGAGCGGAGCTTTGCTCGGGGGTGAGGCCGCGTTCGCGCAGTTCGGTGGAGAGTTTGAAAGCATCGGCCACGTTATGGGCCGGCATGGTGGCGAGGAGGGCTTGCCCGGCGGGGGAGGTGAGCCAGTGGGCGACGTCGAGCTGTTCCACGCTTCCAAGCCTAGCGTGCCCGGGCGGGCGGGGCCTAACGCGTCTGGGGGAGTGCCTGGCGCGAGCTGCCCGCGCCTGGCACACTATGTGATATGGCTAATATTCCGACATTGACATTGAACGACGGGCACACCATCCCGCAGCTCGGCTTCGGCGTTTTCCTGGTGGAGCCGCAGGAGGCAGAGCGCGTGGTGAGCGAGGCGCTGGCCACCGGCTATCGGCATATTGACACCGCAGCCATTTACGGCAACGAAGCCGAGGTGGGGCGCGCGATTGCGGCCTCCGGTATCCCGCGCGAGGAACTTTTTATCACCACGAAACTGTGGAATGACCGGCAGGCCGATGCCCCGGCCGCGCTGGCGCAATCCCTGGAGAAACTGGGGCTTGATTACGTGGATCTGTATCTCATTCACTGGCCGGCACCGCAGCAGGGGCTGTACGGGGAGGCGTGGAAGGACCTGGTGAGCTTCCGGGAGGCCGGGTTGGTCCGTTCGGTGGGTGTATCCAATTTCCAACCTGCGCATCTCAATCGCATCGTGGCTGATGGCGGCGTCGTACCGGCCGTGAACCAAGTTGAGCTGCACCCGCGTTTCCAGCAACGCGAAGTTTCCCAGTATTGCGCCGCGCGCGATATCAAGATCGAGGCGTGGGGGCCGCTGGGGCAGTCTAAGTACGGGCTTGATGAACTGGAGCCGATTGCGGCCGCGGCCCGCGCGCACGGGAAAACCGCCGCGCAGGTCACGTTGCGCTGGCATCTGCAAAGCGGGCATATTGTTTTCCCGAAAACCACGCACCGGGCGCGTATGGAGGAGAATATCGACCTCTTCGATTTCGAGCTCAGCGCCGCGGAAATGCAGGCGATTGCCGGGCTGGATGCCGGGGAAGCCGGGCGGGTGAGCTCCCATCCCGATGAGGTGAACTAGGCGCGCGAAACGGCGCGAGCGTGGGTGTGGCGCGGTAGGTGTGAGTGCCCGGAGCCCTGCGGACGAGCGCGCGCCGTGCGAGAAACTTCGCTTTTCGCAAATCCTTAGCACTCACCTTGACTGAGTGCTAAGTGCGGCTTACCTTTAATAGCGGACGTAGTTCATGCTACGGCTTGTGCTTAGTGCGGGCCCGGCCCCCGCGACGGCGGGTCCCGGTTCTGAGCGCGTTTGTAGTGCACGAGTTGAGAAGTAAGGAGGAGCCGCATGTCGGTCTCCATTAAGCCGCTTGAGGATCGCGTTGTTATCCGTCAAGCTGAAGCAGAAACGACCACCGCTTCCGGTCTGATCGTTCCCGATACCGCTTCGGAAAAGCCCCAGGAGGGCACCGTTCTGGCGGTGGGCCCGGGCCGTATTGATGACAAGGGCAACCGCGTTCCCATGGATGTCAAAGTGGGGGATGTTGTGGTGTACTCCCGCTACGGTGGCACCGAAGTCAAGTACGGCGGGGATGAATTCATCATCCTCTCCGCGCGTGACGTGCTCGCCGTGGTGGAAAAGTAACATCACCTAGGCAGCGCTAGATAGCGCTAGGCAGCGCCGTTTTTGCGGTAGCTAGTAGCGCCGCGATTCGGCGGCAGCGTAGTACGTGGTGGGGCTGGCTCGTTTGGGCCGGCCCCACCACGTTTTTGCATAACCTTGCGTTCGGCGGCTCTGCCACAACCCGGTGCGCCACCTCTGGTTACAGGCATTTCCACAGATCGTGATCGCCATCGGGAACAGGTCTCATACCCAGGGGAAGACTGAAAACTGGGCGGTACCAATAACCTACTGTCTTGAAACGATGCTTTTCTACCGACGAACGTCAGTGTGAAATACCGACAAATGACGGTGTTGTGGTACTAGAAATAACTGGTTAACTGGAGGCGTATCTGAATGGAGATCTCCGCCCGCGTTTCCGGGCTGGGCAATTCGCCACCAAAGACGGTGGTGCAACGAAAGGAATACAGGGAATGAACGAGGGCGAATGTACGGATCGATTTCAGGAATTTGGGAAGCTATTTTCGACAAGCGCGCGTTCGTTGAAATCGGAGAAGAGGGTGCTAGTTTCCTTGAGGTGCTTCTCGGTTTAGAGGGTGTTGTAGCCGAATGCTTCGGCTAAAAGGACAACCATGGTTCGTGTTTCTCCGGATCCGGATTGGACGCCGGTGCCTTTCCGCCAGTCGTGGAGCGGTCACCTCATCGTTGGCACGCTGACCGCAATAGGTATTGTGATTGCGCTGGCGCTGAGCCGGTTGTTCCTCCCTCATCAGGTGAATTTTTTCGCACTGCTGCTCATCGTGGTGCTGAGCACCGTGGCTGTTGAATTCCTTTCGACCATCCCTCACCTGTGGCAACAGCAAAGGTATCATCATCCCCACCCGGGAGGATGGCTTCCTCCGCTGAGCCGGATTGCGTTCTTCGCAGGGGTCTATTTTCTTGTCACGCTGGCACTGACGTGGAACTCCCGGCAGGCACTCATCTGTGGTGGCCTGGCTACCGCGGTCGCGATCATTGAGGTGATCGGGATACGGCAGTGGAAATCCGGCTTGACCATAGCAGAGGAGAGAGAAGCCACCCTGAAAGCCAAGAAAGCGCTTCAAGAACTCATTATAGAAACCCGCATAGAGCGGCGGGAGATAGCTCGGCGCAGAGCGGCCGAGCGCCACAAGCGGCTCGGCTTACCGGAGGACACCAGTCCGATTATTACGGTCAAGCCGGGCGGCTTCGAATTCCGGCCGCATCGCGTGAACTTTATTGCGCCGCGCGCCGAGCCCGACGGCGCGGAGCAGCCTGATGCGCACTCAGATCCACATTCTCAAGAGGACCGAGGTTAGCTCGGCAGTTAATTGCGGCGTAGCTGGGCTCCCAGCTCTTCGGTGGCGCTTGTGCTTCACAGGTAGAATTGAGGACTGAATTGCTTGGGATTGAGGAAGTGAAAGAACAGTGCTTCAGCTAGTTGAATATGCGTTAGTCGGTTTGGAGCTCATCGTCGCCTTGCTCAGCGTTATTTTCGCGGTTATGAGCCTGATGGGGCACTCCGACATGATTTACTTGGCCATGTTATGTTTAGGGATCTATGCAGTCGCATCTGTGATCACTAAGGGAATCGAGCATTTGGGTAAGAATAAGTAATCTGGTACGGGGATATTTAGCAAGCACGCGGCGGCAAGGCAGAACGACAGAGGAAAACTGTCTGTCGCGCACACTTTGTTTCCCGGCTGAAATGAAGGAAGGGGAGGGCCCGGAAATTCCGGGGCCTCCCCTTTCGCTTGCCCGGGGCGGGATACTGGCCGGTGGGCCAGGATCCCGCGGGCGTTACTTGTTAGCGGGTTGCAAACAGTGCTGTGTTAGCGGCGGACGATGGGGGTATCAACACCATCCCCGTCCCAGTCACCAACCAGCATCTGGTCACCAGCCCGGCCATAATGCAAGGTGATATCAGCGTTCCCGCTCTTGAGCGAGTTCGCCACAAACACCTGGTTACCACGGCGGACCGCGAAGGTATCCTTACCATCGCCATCCCAATCACCAACGAAGATCTGGTCACCGGCCTTGCCGTAGGAGAAGGACGTTTCAGCCTTGCCGCCCGCGAGGGTGTTATTCACGAAGAACACATTCCCACGCTGGAGAGCGAAGCTGGACTTGCCATCCCCGTCGAAATCACCGGAGAGCAACACATCACCGTCGCGCCCGAAGCTGAATACCTGGTCGGCATCCCCCGAACGGATCGAGTTGAGGACGAATACCTGGTTGCCGCGGCGTACCGCGAAGGTATCCCTACCGTCGCCATCCCAGTCACCAACCACGATGGTGTCATCAGCGCGCCCGAAGGAAATCACTTCATCGGCCACTCCACCGGTGAGGCTGTTCTGAATGAAGATCTGGTTACCGCGGCGGACAGCCAAGGTTTGCTGACCATCACCATTCCAGTCCCCGGCCAGGACTTCGTCACCGGCTCGCCCGTAGGAAAAAGCGGGTTGGGTTGCTATGGAGTCCCAATCGTTGGATAGATAGAACGTATTGCCGGTGTTACCCGGCTTCGCCGGAACGTTAGTTGTGCTCGGGGTAGGCGCCGGTGTCGGATCTGGGGCCACCGTAGGAGTTGGCTGCACTGTCGGATCCGGTTTTTCAGTAGGCGCTGGCTTTACTGTTGGCGTCGGCTCGGCCGTAGGCGTCGGCTCGGTCGTTGGCGTCGGCTTCACCGGGGGAGTGGGCGTGGCCGTGGGAACGGGCTGTGGCGAAGGGGCCGGTTTCTCGGTGGGCGTCGTCGTTACTGAAGGAGTGGGTTTTGGATCTTGCTGCGCAATACCTGCCGATTGCTCAAGGCCGGCCAAGGTAAATTTCGCTTGCTTGATATACGCAAGATCGGTGCGCACATCGTACCCGCGCCCGGCCGTTCCCTTCCAGGAATGCGAGAAGTCCTTATCCCAGTGGCCATACGAGTGCATGATGAACGTGCCATCGGGCAGTGCGGTGATACCCGTATACCCGGTATCCCCGCCGTAACGATTATTCGACCAGTCCCGCTCCAGCAGGATGCGATACTGGCCCGGGCGCTGGTGCATCAAATCATCGAAGGTGCCGACCCAGGCCACCCAGTTCCCGGCCTTCCAATCACTGGCACCATCGTGGCGGCCATTGCCATTGAGGTCATAGCGGATTTCCCGCATGGGAACCACCACCCGGCCAGAGACGGGATCATAGGCCGGCTTATGCCGCTCGCCGGCAAGGGAACCGGGAAGCTCCACCGGCTTCGACCAGGTCTTGCCTTCATCCTTGGACACGATCATCGTGGGCAGATGTGCATGGGACTGGCTGCGCGCCAAACCAACAATCTGCTTGCCATCCGGAGAACGGAACATCCCGATCTCACACATTTGATGGGACTTTTCGATATCGCGGTGTTCGGCCAGGTAGGGAACCGGATCAGACCACTTCTCCACGCCGTCCTCGAAAGTGAGGTAGGTCTTGTAATTGACGAAATCGTAATCGTGATAGACACCCATCCATTTTTGGATTGGCTGGCCGGCGTCGTCGCGCAATTGCACCAGGGAAGCCATGGCAACAATCGCGGCATTATCCTTCCCATCATGCTGACGCACCGGGTGGAAATTGGTGTACTCGCTCCACGTCTCGCCATTGTCATCCGAATAGGAGGTATTCCACCCGTAACGGTGGCCGGCATTATCAACACCCCACCCCGGATTAGCGGTGATAAGCATGAGACGCTCCGCGCCATCCTCCCGGATGAGGGAATACAGGGTAGGAGTTTCCTGCGAACCCGTCCACGACTTCGGGGTATCGGTCTTTTCCGTCCACGTTTTCCCCTGATCATCCGAGATCATCATGACCAGCGGGCCCTTGCCGTGCCCGGCCGGGAACGCGGAAATCAGCCGCCCGGTTTTTGTTTGCACCAGATCGGGTTGCCCCAAATACTGGCGATTTCCACCCGGCTGGCGCATCACCGTGCTGATATTGGCATCATCGAGCTTGTATTCCGGGATCGTATTGCGTAGGGGGAGCTGGGGCTGGGCGGGTTCGTTTTTGCCGGGCTCGCCCTTGCCGGGGGTATCTTGACCGGGCTGACCGGGCTGACCGGGCTGGCCGGGAGTCGGCTTTCCCTGGTCCGGATTGCCTTGCGCGGAATCCTGCGGCCGTTCCTTATCGTAGAGAGCTTTCACCTCAGCAGCGCTCAGCGCGGAGTTGTAGACGGCCAGTTCGTCAATGGCACCGGTGAAACCAGTTCCACCAATAACATCCGCGGGGATGAGCACGCGATGGTTCTTCGTCCAGGAATTCTTATCAACAGCCTGGCCATTGACGTACATCGTCATCCCAGCGGTTTTCGATTGCGTCCACGCAAGGTGATACCAGGTACCACCGGAAAAATCGTATTTGAAGGTCAGCACATCGCCGCGGCCCTTACCTACATGGAATCCAGCCTGGCGGTTCGCAGCCAATTTTAGATCGAAAGAAAAATCCTTCTTGTTATCCATGAGCACCGAGGTGCGCTCCCGGGGTGCTGCATCCGAGCGCACCCAATAGCTCACCGACCACGGGTCATTTTCAGAAATCGATATCGGCTGGGAAAAGCTGAGGCCGTGGCCATTCTCCACCCGCAAGGCAGTGCCGGATACGCCATCCACCAGCGGCGCCTGTGCCTGATCTGGATTGCGCTGCCCCGCGGAATCCGCGAGATCCGTATCGAAGGTGTACTTATGAATGGGGGTAGCTGCCTGTGATGCGTGGGCGATGAGGGTACCGCCGCCCGGCAAGGTAAGGAGTAACGCACCGGCAACAGATATAAATTGGTATAAACGTTTCACCACTATTCGCTTTCGATGAATTTGACAGTTCTGAGCACGGAGCTTCCGCGACATTGCTTCCGCTGCAACCCAGGCCAGGGGTTGCCGTGCTCGTGTACAAGATCACCGGTTCTTGTTCTGAACATACTAGGAGCGTGGCCGGGCGGGAGTAAGTGCCTTTTGGTCCTAAAGTCTGACAACTTTTTGTGAGGTGAAATACACTCGGGTTGTGTGGTGGCGGGGAAGGCATGTAGCTGCGTCGTCGTTCGAAAAGACCCCGGGGGCCGTGAGCGAAATTTGTCTGACCTGCGCAAATGTGCGCGCTGTGCGGGTGTTGACTCTTTTCTCGGAGCCGCCGGCGCAGTACTTTAACTTCCATGTGCGGAATTGTTGGGTACGCGGGCCCGCGCTCGCGAGCAGAACAGAGAAGAACGAACGGCGCCGAAACGGCAGGCACCAGCGCCACAAACGAAGCCACCACGGGCGCCTCGACCGGCGCCACGCAACGCGGATTGCAGGTGGTGCTCGAAGGCCTAGCCCGCCTGGAATACCGCGGCTATGACTCGGCCGGGGTGGCGGTGGCCGGGCCGGAGGGCTTGCGTGCGGTCAAGCGCGCCGGGCGCCTCGATAACCTGCGCCAGGCCCTGCAGGACACCCCGCTGCCGCCCGCGCAGGTGGCTATCGGGCACACTCGCTGGGCGACTCACGGTTCGCCCTCGGATACCAATGCCCACCCCCACGTTTCTTTTGATGGCCGGGTTGCTATCGTCCACAACGGCATTATCGAAAACTACCGCGAACTCGCGGAGGGCCTCGCGGCCACGGGCATTACGCCCGTTTCCGATACCGATTCGGAAATCGCGGCGCATATCCTCGCCCAGCAGCTCGCCGCGGTTGATGCGAATGCTGCGGTTGAACAAGATGGCGCCACGGTTGATGCGAGCGTTGCGGAGTCCGGTTCCGACGACGCCGCGGCCGGTGCTGCGGCCAGCACCGCCACCACCACGGAGCCCGGCTTAGGCTCCGCCCTCTTCCGCGCCATGCTCGCTACCGCGAATATCATTGACGGCTCCTTCACGCTCGTCGCTATCGACCGCGATCACCCCGATACCGTGGTGGCGGCCCGGCGGAACTCCCCGCTGGTCATCGGCCTGGGCGAGGGGGAGAACTACCTGGGTAGCGACGTGGCCGCTTTCATCTCCGAAACCCAGCGCGCCCTGGAAGTCCCGCAGGATACCGTGGTGGAAATCAGCGCGGATACCGTGCGGCTCCTCGGCTTCGACGGTTCGCCGCGCGCGGGCAAGGAATTCACGGTGGATTGGGACGCCTCGGCCGCTGTCAAAGGCGGATACACCACCTTCATGGACAAAGAGATCCACGAGCAGCCGCGCGCCGTCGCCGATACCCTGCGCGGGCGCGTGGTCAATGATTCCCTCCAACTCGACGAAATGCGCATCAGCGAAGCGGTGCTGCGCACCATCGATAAAATCATCGTGATCGCCGCCGGAACCGCGTCCTACGCCGGGCAGGTGGCGCGCTACGCCATCGAGCATTGGTGCCGCATCCCGGTGGAGGTGGAACTCGCCTCCGAATTCCGTTACCGTGACCCGGTGGTGGGGGAGAAGACGCTCGTCGTCGCCATTTCGCAATCCGGGGAAACGATGGACACGATTATGGCGGTGCGCCACGCGCGCGAACAGGGCTCGAAAGTCCTCGCCATCGTCAATACCTACGGTTCGACCATCGCACGCGAATCCGACGCGGTGCTCTACACCCACGCCGGCCCCGAAATCGCGGTGGCTTCCACGAAGGCCTTCGTTGCCCAGATCACCGCGTCCTACCTGCTCGGGCTCTACCTGGCCCAAATCCGCGGCAATAAATTCCGCGACGAAATCACCGGCTACCTCGACGAACTCGAAAAAATGCCGGCGCGCATGGAAAAAATGCTCGCCCAAGAACCGCAAATCCGCGCCATGGCCCGCGAACTCAAGGGCGAAAACTCGGTGCTTTTCCTCGGCCGGCACGTCGGTTTCCCCATCGCCCTGGAAGGCGCCCTCAAACTCAAAGAAATCGCCTACGTGCACGCCGAAGGTTTCGCCGCCGGGGAACTCAAACACGGCCCCATCGCGCTCGTGACCGACAACCTGCCGATTTTCGTGATCGTCCCCACCCCGCGCCGCCCCGAGCTGCACGCGAAAACGCTGTCGAATCTGCAAGAGGTCCGTTCGCGCGGGGCACGCACCATTGTGGTTGCGGAGGAGGGCGACGACGCCGTGCGCGATTTCGCCACCTCGGTATTCTGGGCACCCCGCGGCACGCCCACCCTCATGATGCCGCTCGTCACCGTGATCCCCCTGCAGATTTTCGCCTCGGAGATGGCGGCGGTGCGCGGCTACGACGTTGATAAACCGCGCAACCTGGCCAAATCCGTGACGGTCGAATAATCGCGCCACCCCGCGCTCACTTTCCAGTCACGTTCAATTAGCCGGGTGTTTACCCGCGCTTCCTATGGTGACGGTGTCCTATTTCCCTCGGATGAAGGAACACCATGACCATATTTTCCCTGCGGCGCATGACCGCTTTCGGTGCGGTCGCGGTGCTGGGCGCGGGCGTGCTCACCACGCCGGCCCAGGCCGCGCCAGCCGACCACGTCACTATCGATATCGCGGCGATCTCCGATTTCCACGGCCATATCGAGAACGCGGCTGCCCTCGACTACCAGATCGATGAGCTGCGCAAGGCCAACCCGAATACCATTTTCGTGGGGAACGGCGATCTGGTGGGCGGCTCGGCCTACGTGTCCTCCATCGCGAACGACCAGCCCACCCTCGATATTCTCAACGCCATGCAGCTTGACCTCTCCGGGGCGGGCAATCACGAATTCGACCAGGGCGTCAAGGATTTCGAAAACCGCATCGTCCCGGCCTCTGAATTCCCGTGGACCCTGGCGAGCGTGGGCGGGATCGACACTGCAAAGATCACCCCCTACGCCTTGAAAACCGTGGGCGGGGTACGGGTGGCTTTCGTATCCGGCGTGACCGATGAGCTCAATACCCTGGTGTCTCCCACCGCGATCACCGGCCTGGATATTAAGGATCCCGTCAAGGCCGTGGATGCGCAGGCTGCCCTGCTCAAGGATGGGGACGAAAGCAACGGCGAGGCGGATATCGTCGTCGCCCTCATGCATGCCAATAATGCGGTAGCGGCAACGCTCGGAAGCGATGTGGACGCCGTCGTCGCAGGTCATACGCACCTCACCGTGGATAGCGTGACCACGCCTTCGGGCGCACCGGTTCTGGAAGTGGGCGAATACGGGCGCACGTACGGCCGTTACACTTTTGTGTACGACGCCGCAGCTAAGAAGCTCGTGAGCGCCACCGCCGCCAACGTTGCTATTGACTACAAGAATGCCCAGGCCCCCAAGTCCGCCGATATTGAGGCGATGTACCAGGCTGCCGAAACGAAAGCGAAGGAATTGGGCGCCCAGCAGATCGGAACCATTAAGGGAATCGCGAACCGCGGCACCAATAACGGCACCGATACCGGGGCGAATCGCGGGACCGAATCCTCGGCCGGCAATATGATCGCCGAAGCGTTCTACCAGTACTCCCAGGGCATGGAAAAGAAGGCCGATTTCGGGATTATTAACCCGGGCGGTATTCGCGCGGATCTGGACCCCAACGGCGACGGCATCGTCACCCTGGAAGAGTCCTACACAGTGCAGCCTTTCGGGAATTCCTACGCCACTGTGGACCTGACCGAAGCGCAGATCTACACCATGCTCGAACAGCAGTGGAATGACAAGGAAGGCGCCTCCCGGCCCATGCTGCGCCTCGGGCTTTCCTACAATATGCATTACGTTTTCGACGCCGCCGCGGATGCCACCCCGGGCCAGCGCGTCAAGGCCGTGTACATCAACGGTGAAAAACTGGATCGGGCGGGGGAGAAGGTCTATACCGTGGCCTCCAACCAGTTCATCCTGGCCGGTGGTGACGGTTTCACGGTGCTCGGCGAGGGTAGCAATTACGCCGATACCGGGCTGATCGATAACGATGTGTTCAACGCTTTCCTCAAGGCCAACCCCGGCTATCAGGTGCGTTATAACCAGACCTCGGTGGGTATCACCGGGGAAGAGGCTCTCAAGGCTGGGGAAAGCGCGGAGCTGAGCTTCTCCTCGCTGGCTCACACCTCCACCGAGCCCAAGGGTGAGAAAGTCACCGTGTACCTCAACGGGGTGGAAGTGGGCAGCGGCGCGCTGGATACCACCGTGACGCCCTCGCTGGATAACACCGGCCGTGCCACCGTGAAGGTCACGGTGCCTGCCGATGCCCCCGCGGATTCCGTGCTGCGGGTGGTGGCCGGGCCCACCGATCTGTCCTTCCAGGTGGCCGTTGCTCCCGCAGCGGTGACGCCGGATCCGGGTGCGGGCGAGGAGCCGGGTAAGCCTGGTAAGCCGGAACCTACGGAACCGGGCAAACCGGAACCCACGGAGCCCGGAACCCCGAACCCCACCCCGGAACAACCCGCGAAGCCGGGCGCTCCGACGGGTAACCGCTTCATCGCCACCAATAACTGGAACTCGGGTGCTGGCAGCATTGATGCCGCCTACGGGCGCGCTGGCGAAAGCTTCATTTACGGGGATTGGGATGGCGATGGCGTAGATAGCCTCGGCGTCGTGCGCGGTAACCAGTTCCTCCTGAGCAACGGCTTTGCCGGGAATGCCACCGAGGTCTTCGCTTTCGGGAAGGCCGGTGACCGGGTACTCGTCGGCGACTGGAACGGGGACGGTAAGGACACCGTGGCCGTGGTGCGCGGAAACACCATTTATGCGGTGGATTCCCTGCGCGGCGGCGCGGCGGACCACGTCTTCACCTTCGGACGCCACGGGGATACCTACCTGGCTGGTGATTTCAACGGCGATGGCCGTGACGAAGTAGCGGTCCAGCGCGGCAATACTTTCTTCGTCCAGGACTCCCTGGGCGGGGCTGCCGGTGCCGCCTTCTCCTTCGGCCGTGCCTCGGATATTGCCCTTGCCGGTGATACCGATGGGGACGGGAAGGACACCATCGTGGTGGTCCGCGGTAACGCCTACTACGTTGCCGGCTCCTTGAGCTCCGGGCCGGCCAGCGCGGTGTACTCCTTCGGGAAGCACACCGATACGCACCTCCTGGGTGACTGGAATGGCGACGGCGTCGATACTCCGGCCGTCCACCGGGTCCGCTAAGGATTCTGCGGAGGGTTCGCTAAGGAATTCCGGCGCAGCGCCGCTGAGCAATATTTGCCGGTAGTGCTGTGCATCGCTAGCCCGCATGCTGCCGTGCTCATGAGTGAGCCGTGCGGCGTGCGGGCTAGTTGCACACGGGTGACTTGCTAGTCACGGGCCTGTGAGCTGGGCTTATGTATATGTGCCTGCCGGTTGGGTATGCGCGCGCGAGCTGTGTCGATTTTCGCGTGCCGGCCACATTGGAGTTATCAGCTTGGCGCGATAACATGGGAAAATGGATTTCGTGAACGATTTTGCTCCTCTTGCTCTAACCTATGACGATGTGTTGCTTGTTCCGCAACCAACTGATGTTATTCCTTCCGAAGTCGATACCTCTTCCCACCTGACCCGCAATATTGTGCTGAAAACCCCCATGGCTTCCGCGGCTATGGATACGGTCACGGAGCGCGATATGGCTGTTGCGATGGCACGCCAGGGCGGTATTGGGATTATTCACCGCAATCTCTCCCCGGAAGATCAGGCCCAGCAGGTTCGCGAGGTCAAACGTTCCGAATCCGGCATGATCACCGACCCGGTGACCGTAGCCCCGAATGCCACGATCGCCCAGCTTGATGCCCTGTGCGGGCAGTATCGGGTCTCTGGCCTTCCCGTTGTGGATGAGCAGAAGCACCTGCTCGGCATTATTACCAACCGTGATTTGCGTTTCGTTCCGGAAGATGAGTACGCCACCACCCGGGTCGAGGATGTGATGACCCGCATGCCGCTGGTGACCGCACCCACGGGTGTGTCCCGCGCGGATGCCCGGGCGCTCCTCAAGAGCCACCGGATTGAAAAGCTTCCCCTTATTGATGAGGATGGGCGCCTCACCGGCCTTATCACCGTCAAAGATTTCGTCAAAACCCAGCAGTACCCCAATGCTTCCAAGGATTCCCAGGGCCGCCTTCTCGTGGGCGCGGGCGTTGGGTACTTGACCGACTCCTGGGAGCGGGCCGGGATGCTTGCCGATGCCGGCGTGGACGTGCTTGTGATTGATTCCGCGAACGGGGAAGCGAAGCTCGCCCTCGATATGATTCGTCGCCTGCGTGCCGATTCCGGTTTTGACGGCGTGGAGATTATCGGTGGCAATATCGCCACCCGCTCCGGCGCCCAGGCACTCATCGACGCCGGGGTGGACGCGGTCAAGGTCGGGGTGGGCCCCGGGTCCATCTGCACCACCCGCGTGGTGGCCGGCGTGGGCGTACCGCAGGTGACCGCGATTGTGGATGCGGCGCGCGCTTGCAAGCCGGCCGGTATCCCGCTGATTGCGGACGGCGGCCTGCACTGGTCCGGTGATATCGGCAAGGCCATCGTGGCCGGTGCTGATACCGTGATGCTCGGTTCGCTTCTTGCTGGCTGCGTGGAAACCCCCGGCGAAGTCATTTTCGTGAACGGCAAGCAGTACAAGCACTTCCGCGGCATGGGCTCCCTGGGTGCGATGAGCTCGCGTGGCAAGAAGTCCTACTCCAAGGACCGCTACTTCCAGGCCGACGTCACCTCCGATGCGAAGCTCATTCCGGAAGGCATCGAAGGCCAGATTCCCTTCCGCGGCCCGCTGGCCTCCGTGCTCTACGAACTGGTGGGCGGCCTGGGCCAGACCATGTTCTACTCGGGTGCCTCCACCATTGCCGAGCTCAAGGAAAAGGGCCGCATGGTCCGCATGACCGGCGCCGGCCTCAAGGAATCGCATCCCCACGACGTGGAAATGACCGTGGAAGCCCCGAATTACTCCGGGCTCAAGTCCTAAATATTCCTACTCATAATCTCCTTTAGCTCGCTGCCACGCGTGGCAGCGCTGGGGTGGTAACGAGGGCCGGGAACGTAAGAGCGCGTTCCCGGCCTTTCGCTATGTACCGCAAAGTACGACGCCGCAGCCCGGCTCCCGCGTGGCTGGGTTTATGCGCATACTGGATGATGCGTTGTCCGCTTGGGTTCGCCCAGCCGGACCAGCAACGTAACTAGCGAGTACTAGTTGCGCGGGACGGGCCAGCCTTCCTTGGGGCCATCCGAGCGGCCTACTTTGCGCAAAAACTCTTGGAATTCGCGTTCGGCCGCGATCTGAATATCCACGATTTCCCGCAGTTCCTTTTCCCGCAGCTGGGGGAATCTCTCCAACATGGCCCCGAGTACCCGCAGCGTGGCCACCACATCAGCTTCCGCATTGTGGAAAGAATCATCCTGGAAAACCCCGTAATGCATAACGAGGTTTTCCAAGCGCCGCTTCCCCTTGCGGTAGCGATCCACCCCGCGATCCAGCAGATAGGGATCAATAACCGGGAAAATCTCACCGCCCAAGCGCTGGTTGAGGGTGGGCAGCCCGTGGCGGGCCAGCTCACTTTCGAGCAGGGTGAAATCATAGGAGGCATTAAAAGCCACCACCGGCTGGCCGGCCGCTAGTTGCGCCCCCAAAATATCCGCGATCTCACCGAGGACTTCCGCGATGGGCTGGCCCTCCGCGCGGGCTTGCTCCGTGGTAATGCCATGCACCTGGCTGGCTGCTTCCGGAATATCCACCCCGGGATCCGCCAGCCAATACCGCCGCGAGGTTCCCTCACTATCCACCCGCACGAGCGAGCAGGTGACGAGGCGATCGCGCCGGGGATCCACCCCGGTTGTTTCTGTATCAAAGCCGATAAGCGGCAGCGTGGTCCACACGGTTCCCATCCTTTCCGCGGCCCGCGCCGCGCTTCTGTGCTGGTGCTTCGTAGTCTAATCCGCCCCTACGACACGAAAACGTACCGGTTCCTATCTGCGGCTACGTCCGCGGCGTAAGGGTATCCAATGTTTCAACGCGGCGACACCGATGAGCAGCAAGCTGGAGAAGAGCAGTACGAGAAGCCCGATTCCGGGTGGAAGCATATTCCCGGAATCGTCACCCCTGAGGATACTGATACCGGCAATTCCGGGAAGGTACTTTCCTACCTCGGGAAGAAGGGTTTGGACAAGCGGAGCGATAATCGCCACAATCGTGAGCAGAACGGCCACGCTGGAATATCGGGATCGGAAAATAAGGCAGATACTCACGCAGAATATGCACAGGGTGGCAAGATACACGAGTACCGCGCCTACCGAAGGTAGCGAGGCTAACAACAGCTCGCGATACTCTGTGGCACTTAGAGTTGAGGCATCTATACCGCGCGGTGCCAGAAATCTATACATCACCACGGCGCCAATGGCCTGACCCGATCCCCACAAACACACAGTCACGCCACTGCATATGGCTCGGGCGAGCAGGGTCAGTGGTGTGGCGGGGAGAACCAAGGTAGTGATATCGCGGTAACGCGGTTGATCATCGAAATTTAGCAACACGCACGGTAGGACAGCCGCAATGGGCTGCGCAAAAACAATGCTGACCGCGATGGCGGTAGATAAACCTGCACAACCAGCGGGAAGTTCGCCGGCGCGGGGGAGTAGTTGCAGTGCGGTCATCATGTTCCCGGCAACTACACACAGCCCGAGAACGACACCGATTCGTACCTGTGAAGCCACCTGAATGAGCGCACCGCGCAGGTGCCAGATCGCCCTATCGTGGGCACGCAAAGAGCTAATCATGCCGCGGCCTTACGGCGTTCGGACCAGAAAAATCCGAGTGCAATGACAATCATCCACGCGAGCAGAACGAAGATATTTGTGCTCCAATGAGCGGCTACATCCGCAGCAAGTTCTGGTGACATAGCCGAATTGGCGAGCATATCACCCTGCAAAATAAGGCCGTAAGCAGCCAGGTCCGGACTCCAACGGGCGAGGGGCGTTACCCGAGATAAAAGGAACGACAGTGGAACAACTGACTGATTGAGCAGGAGGAAGAGAAGAGGGATCGTCCCGGATTGGAATACTGAGGCGAGGAAGGAGGCTAACCAGCACAGTACATTCCAGTAGATGAGGAGGCCACATAAAGCTTGTACATTGAAGCTGCTCCACTGGAAGGCACCCACGCCAAAGCCGACAAGCAGGGCAAGGCTGAGGTAGATGACGACAAAGAAGAAACCTACCAGTAGATGAGCAGCCGCCCAGGCGAAACGACGTGGCACCGCTACCGCGATGAGAGTTCGGGTGGAAGCGTGGTGGGGCTCCAGGGGAACCAAGTTTTCGGAGATGGATCCCACCCCGGAAATAATGGGGGCAAGGGAGAGCATAAGGAGCGCCTGCGAGAATAGAGAATAATCGGCGTGCCAGAGTTTCCCGTCGCTGTACTGTACGAATAAGAACAATGCCGCAGGCAGGAAACATGCCAACAATGCGATTCGGACAGATCGTGAGGTCCACCAGAGTACCCATTGTGCGCGCACTAACCGCGAAAATGACCTAAGCATCTGTGTCTCCTTCGTGCTTCGCGGCTCCGGTAGCCTTTTCGGTTGTATTCGGGTGGGACGGCCATCGGCCGGATGCCAGGTTGCCGTGAGCCAACGTGGCTGCGCCGTCGTACACCACGCTGCCCTGTTCCAGGACCACCAGACGATCACAGGTATCGGCAAGGAAATCCAACAGATGACTGGAGAGCACAACCGTTTTTCCCTCACGCCGCCACATTGCAATCAGCTGCGCCAGTAACTCGATTCCTTGCGGGTCAAGACCATTGGAAGGTTCGTCTAGTAGCAGCACAGGAGGGTCGCCGAGAAGCGCGGCCGCTAAACCGAGACGCTGATTCATGCCCAGAGAGAGCTTTCCGGCTTTTCGAGTGGCCACGCGATCCAAACCAACCGTATGCAGTACCTCGTCAATGCGCTGGCTCGCGAAGTGATGGGTCGCTGCGATCCATGCCAGATGCTGGCGCACAGTACGCGAGCGAGTTGCCCCCGAACCACCCAGGAGGGTTCCCACGTAGCGAAGCGGGTAGTCCAGTTGTCGGTAGGGATGCCCAAAGATGAGAGCTTGTCCATGGGTGGGTGGTTCCAGGCCAACTAAGAGGCGTATGAGTGTGGATTTTCCGCAACCGTTATGGCCAGCTAAACCCACGATCTGGCCGGGAGGGAAACTCAGCGTTAGATTATGGAGCGCACTTTGACCACGATAAATTTTGGATAAATCCTTGGTTTCTATGGGAAGTGTTGTCATGCTTCTATGCTGGCGACTCATCATGCGGAGCACATCGGCCTCGTGTTCGATACTCGCGGCCCTAGCTCAGCCTGGGTTCCGAGGGAAAAATCAGCCCGCGGGCCGATGGAATGGGAGCGCTGCACGGGTAGCATATGCGCTATGTGCGCTACCACCTCTCCATCGCGTCCCGCGTCCATTCGCGTGACCGCCGGTCACACGGCGCAGAAGAAGGAAAACCGCTGGGGAGTGCTGGGCAGGGCGGTGCTACCGCTGCTTGTTCTGGGACTTATGGTTTTTGTGGCAGTTCCGGAAAAATACGAAATCTGGTGGCGCCTAGCGATATTTGCGCTCTGCGGGGCGCTGCTGGGGTGGTGGTATTGGCAGTGGCTTGTGCAAAGAAGACGCAATAGTGAGTTACAAGCACAGGCGGAAACTGAAAAAATCCTATCGGGAGATCGCTTAGCTCTCGCCGCGGAGTTGCACGATATAGTTTCCGACGGCTTGGGATTACAGCATTTGCGACTCACCCGGGCTCTCGAAGAAGTGACTGATCCGGTAGCATTGGCAGCGTTGAGTGATATTCGGGACTCTAATAAGCAAACTATCGCTCAGATGCGTACCGTTCTTGACCGATTGCAGGGCCGTGATATTAGTCCTCCCGGGATGCCGGATCTAGAACAAATTTTTGCGGCAGCGCAACGGCACGGTATGGAACTCAGGGGCACTGCCGAAGTGCTCGCAACTATCCAAAGGCTGAATCCGCAGCTGCGTAAGCTCTTCATCGCAACTTGCCGGGAAGGATTAGCGAATACCGCCCGCCATGCCGGACCCACCACCGTCACCTTCCAGATTGAAGAAAAAGGCAAGGGCGTGAGCCTCGAACTAGTAGATCAGGGGCCGGCACCGGATTGGCAGCCCATCATCGGCTCCGGGATTGGCTTGGATCACCTTCGGCAACGCGCCGCCGAATGCGGCTATGTCGTGGGCGCCGGGCCAGTGGGCGCCGGGTGGAAACTATGCATGTACCCCGAGTGAGAACGGTAATACCCGGTATGTATGAGGAGGTAGCACATGATGATTCGGATTGCGATTGCAGATGATCAGGGACTACTTCGGGAAAGCCTCGCGGTTCTCCTCGAGCAGCAGGAGGACTTTCGCGTGGTGGGCAGCGCCGGAGACGGCGTGGAAGCCTGCCGTATGGTGCGTGAGACGGATATTGACGTTCTGCTGCTGGATATTCGCATGCCTCTCATGGACGGACTGGACGTACTCAAGGAGCTGAAACGGAATGGCTTCCCTGGGCGCATTGTCATGCTGACCATGTATCAGGATGACCTGTATCTGCGAAAGGCCTTGAGCCTGGGCGCTGACGGGTACCTTCTCAAAGATAGCGAATCCGAGACGATTATCTCGACAATCCGCCAGGTATCGGTGGGAAACAGAGTGCTCGACCGCCAGGTCCTAGACCACGTAGTACAGTGTTACCTCCACGAAAGGGGCCGGTCGCCTGGTGAGGTACCTGAATTACAGAATTTGACCGCACGGGAACTAGAAGTCTTGACCCTCATCGGTAGCGGTTTAACTAACCTAGAAATTCGGGGGCAACTCTATATTTCGGAAGGTACTCTCAAAAGCCACATCAACGCAATACTGCGCAAGACGGGCGCTCGCGACCGCTCGGCGGCCATCGTCCTGGCCTTCCGAGCCGGATTGGTGACATTTAGCTAAGACGGATTATTCGCACCGAACTGAGGAAGCTTTCCGCCCCCATTTCCAGGGCTGTTTCAGCTTAAGTTACTCTAATAGGCAGGTGGCGAATCAGCTCTGAGCTGCCCGGCAGGAAGGAACACAATGCAGTTCGCGGTGTTATCCGAGAATGAGTACAACGACTACATGACCACGCAACGGTGTTTCATTTCCCAAACGGTGAGCTACGGGCGGGTGCGTGCGGCCGAAGGATACCGGGTGGAATACGTGGGCGTGCGTAACAATGCCGGAAATATTTGCGGGGCCGGCCTCGTTATGTATCAACCCTGGAAGAAGATCTTCACACGGGCTTCCCTCGCCTACGGGCCCACCTTGGATTGGAGCCGCAGCGAGGTTGTTTCCGCTTTCTTCAGCGGGCTCAACCGGCATTTCGCTTCCCAGCCGCGCTTGCTCACCGCCCGGATTAACCCGATTCTGGCACGGCGCTGGTACACGGATATTACGCCGCTCAAGGACAATCCGGTGGCCGGCGCGGTCTCCCAAGCTCTGGAACGCGATGGTTGGCGCCACCTTCCTTATGAATTCGGGGAGCGCTCCGATATTCAACTGCGCTGGATTTACACCAAGACGATCTCCGGGATGAACTTCGAAGAAGCCAAAGCAACTCTCGCCAAGGGGCTGCGTCGTCGTTTCAATAACGAAAACCGCTACGGGGTGCAGACCCGTTTCCTCGGGCCGGAAGATTTCGATGTATTCGCGCAGCTCTACGCGAGTACCCGCGACCGTACCGACGGCATGCCTGCTCTCTCGGCTTCCGCGGTGCGTTTCTACCGCGATCTCATGGCGGACATGGGTCCCGAACGCGCGCTGCTCGCGGTGGCCTATGTGTCTCCGCGCCGCTACCTCGATCAGATCGCGATTGAGCGCGCGGAAGTACACGAGCGGATCGAGGTGCTGCGCGGGCGTAAAGAAACGAAAGCGCGGGAGCGCGAACTTGAGCAGGCCGCCCAGCGCCTGGAAGTGCTCGACGGCCAGGAAGAAATGGCACGCGAAACCCTGACCGAGCGCGGCGACGCGGAGATTCCCTTCAACGCGGCGCTCGGATTCCGGGTCGGTTCCGAACTGATTTTGCTGCTCGGTGGGATGGATAAAACGCTATCCGCCTACGCGCGGGATTATCCGGTTGAGCGCGCCATGTTCAAATACGCCTGCGATGAGAGCCTGGATACCTACAATACGTTCGGCATTTCCGGGGACTTTTCCGAGGACGCGGCCGATGCCAATATTCTCGCTTTCAAGCGCTGGCTCAACGGGCAGGTGGAAGAATTTGTGGGCACCTATGAAAAGACGTTCGCGCCGCGTTTCCTCGCCCGCGCGCTGGGTGCGGAAACGCGGTAAGCGCGTGATGTGGTGGAGCGTGACGCGGTAGGACCTTGACACGGGAGCAGCGCAGAACGGTTGCGGCCCCGCGCTTCGCTGCCTTAGCCGCGCGGATGTGCGCCGCGGCCCGGTCGCGCGCCTTTCTTTGCCGGTAAAGTGGAGAACGTGAGCGAAATCGAGATTGGGCGCGGCAAACGCGCGCGGATAGCTTATACCTTTGACGACGTCGCCATCGTGCCCACCCGGCGCACCCGGGACGTTCGCGAAGTCTCCACTGCCTGGCAGCTGGATGCCTACCACCTCGATATTCCGGTGCTCAGCGCCCCCATGGATTCGGTGGCTTCCCCGGATATGATGATCCGCCTGGGGCGGGCCGGGGGATTGGGCGTGGCGGACCTTGAGGGCTTGTGGACTCGCTACGAGGATCCCACCCCGCTGTACGAAGAAATTGCCGCGCTGCCGCCCGAATCCGCTACCGCGCGCCTCCAGCAGATCTACGCCGAGCGCCCCATCGATACCGGCCTGGTGCGCTACCGGGTAGCGCAACTGCGGGCCGCCGGGATCACCGTGGCCGGGGCCTGTTCGCCGGGCCACGCCAAAGAAATTGTGCCGCCGGCCGCCGATGCCGGCCTGGACCTCCTGGTCATCCGCGGCACCACGGTGAGCGCCGAGCATGTGTCCACCACCCGCGAACCGCTCAACCTGCGCGGCCTTATTTACGATCTTGATATTCCGGTGCTGGTGGGCGGCGCGGTCACGTACCAGAGCGCGCTGCACCTCATGCGTACCGGCGCGGCCGGGGTGCTGGCCGGTTACGGGGGAGGGGCCGCTTCTGCGACGTTACGTACCGTGGGGATTGCTGCCCCGATGGCGACGACGATAGCCGATATCGCTGCCGCCCGCCGGGACTACCTCGATGAATCGGGCGGGCGCTACGTTCATGTGATCGCGGACGGCTCGGTGGGCAGCTCCGGGGATCTCATTAAAGCCCTGGCCTGCGGGGCGGACGGCGTGATGCTCGGAACCATTCTGGCGCGGGCCAGCGAAGCACCCGGGCGCGGCTGGCACTGGGGACCGGAAGCCCGCCACCCGCGCCTCCCGCGCGGGGAACGCGTTTATGTGGGCACCGCCGGCACGCTGGAAGAAATTCTGGTCGGGCCCACCTCGAGCGCCCGCGGGCATACCAATATCATGGGGGCGCTGCGCCACGCCATGGCCGCTAACGGCTACTCCGATTGCAAGGAATTCCAGCGCGCCCAGCTGGTGGTCACCCCGCGCTAGGCGCGCTTCTCGCAGCGATGGCGCTACTCACCACGCGGCCGCGCGCTCCTGTGCTCCGCCTTTACTGCGCGTGATACCGATACACGTTGGTATCACGCGCTTCGAAACCGCAGCGCCGGTAGAGCCGGTTGGCGGCTTCCCGGCTGGGCCGCGAAGTCAAATCCACCGATTTCACGCCGAGCTGGGCAGCGTGCGCCAGGGCAGCTTCCACGAGCTGCTGGCCGGCGCCGTGGCCGCGGGCGGCGTCGTCGACCACTACGTCCTCAATCCAGGCCCGCGTTCCGGTGGGAATCTGGAAAGTAACGAGGGTGAGCATCCCGAGGATCGGGGCACCTTCCTCCACCCGGTACACCAATTGGTACACCCCGGGCTGGGCGAGCAATTCCTCCGCAGCAGCGCGCGAAAGCGGCGCGCTGCTTGAGGAGAGCTGGGGGATGAGGCGCTGGCAGGCAGCCAGGAAATCCTCGGTCACATTTTCTTGCAGGGAAATCATGCGTCCTCCGTGGGAGTGCTGGGGATATTCTCCAGATCGGCCAGCCACACCCGGCTGGTGGCATCGGAAGGCATGCGCCAATCCCCGCGCGGGGAAAGCGAGCCACCCGAAAGAATCTTCGGGCCGTTGGGGAGAGTGGAACGTTTAAATTGCTGGGAGAAGAAACGGCGGTAGAACAGCTCCATCCACGTCTTGATCTCCGCCAGGCTATAGGCGTGGCGGGCATCCCCCTCAATACCTTCCGGCCAGAAGCCGCGGGAAGCATCCCCCCAGGCTTCCCGAGCCAGGAAAGCAATTTTCGAGGGCAGGAAGCCGTAGCGCAAAGCGAAATAAAGGGTGAAATCCTGGAGTTCGTAGGGGCCGATTTTCTCCTGGGTGGATTGCAGCGCCCCGCCGGCATCCGCGGGAACCAGCTCCGGGGAAATCTCCGTATTGAGAATATCGATAAGAGATTGCGCCGCCGCGCCGGCTAGGAAGTCCTGGCGAGCCATCCACCGCAGCACGTGCTGCATAAAGGTTTTCGGCATCCCGGCATTCACGTTGTAGTGACTCATATGGTCACCCACCCCGAAGGTGCACCACCCGAGGGCGAGCTCGGAAAGATCCCCGGTGCCCAGCACGATACCGCCGTGGAAACCGGCCAACCGGAACAGATAATCCGTGCGCAGCCCGGCCTGCACATTCTCAAAAGTGAGGTCATAGACCGGCTCGCCAGCCGCGAAGGGATGGCCCATATCGGCCAGCATCTGCCGGGCCGCCGGGCGAATATCAATCTCCTCCAGCGGCACCCCCAGGGCTTCGCATAGCGCATAGGCGTTGTTCTTGGTGTGCTGGGAGGTGGCGAAACCGGGCAGGGTATAGGCGAGGATATCCGTGCGCGGGCGCTCCAGAAGATCCATGGCCCGGCAGGCCACCAGCAGCGCGTGCGTGGAATCCAGCCCGCCAGACACCCCGATAATCACCTTGGCGGAGCCGGTGGCCCGCAACCGAGTAATGAGCGCGTACACCTGGATGGAGAAAGCTTCGAAGCAATCGCGATCCGGATTGCGTTCGCTGCCGCCCATGAAGGGGAAACGCACCACTTCGCGGTGCAGGCGCTGCTCCGCGGCGTCAAGCGCGCTCATATCCGGGATGCCGGCGGTGAAGTTAATAGTGCGGAAGGAATCCGTGCCCGGGTTGGAATACTCATCGCGCTCGGTGCCCTGGGTGAGCGCATTGTCATTAAAAGAGCCGTTGCGCTGGCGTTCTTGGCGGATACGATCCAGGTCGATATCACCCAGGGTGGCGCTGTGGCCGGCCGAAAAACGCTGCCCGGCCGCGATTTTCTCCCCGCATTCGTAGATGACGGTTTGGCCATCCCAGGCCAGATCCGTGGAGGATTCCCATTCGCCATTCGCCGCGTAGATATAGGCGGCCGCGCAGCGCGCCGAAGCCCCGCGGATCAGCAGATCGCGGTCATCTTCACGCCCTACCGTGACCGGGGAGCCGGATAGATTGACGAGCACCTGCGCCCCGGCCAGGGCCGCGCGCGCCGAGGGCGGGATCGGCACCCACATGTCCTCACAGATCTCCACGTGGAAATCAAAACCGGGAATATCACTGGCGGAGAAAATCAGATCCGGCCCGAAGGGAACAGTATTCCGCCCCAGGGTATAGGCCCAGGCTTCCTCAGTGTGGGCGAATTCGGCCCGCTGCTCTTCGCTAAGCCCGGTGCTCCAGGCTGCATCCGTACGCACCCCGGGCAGTTCAATATCCGCATTGCGCAGTCCCGCCCCGGAAGCGAAATGGCGCTTTTCGTAAAACTCCCGGTAGTTGGGGATATAGGACTTGGGAACCACGCCCAGCACATTCCCGTGGTGGAGCACAACCGCGCAATTATAGAGGCGGTTGCGCCAGTGCAGCGGCGCCCCCACAATGAGGGCCGCGTCGAATTCCGCGCTGGCCGCCCGCACGGTTTCCAGGGCTTCCAGGGTGGCACGCAGCAGTGCATCCTGGAGGAACAGATCCTCCGCGGAATACCCGGTGAGGCTCAGCTCCGGGAACACGGCCAGCACCGCACCTCGCGCGCTCACCGCCCGGGCGGCCGCAATAATGGCCTGGGCGTTGCGCTGCGGATCGGCCACCACCACTTCCGGGGAGCAGGCGGCCACGCGCACGTAACCGTGACTGTAAATCGAGGAGAAATCGCTCATGGGTCTAGTCTGCCATTGCCTTCGACACGCAGGAATCGTCAAACTCAGATTCGGGCAGTCCCAGCGCCCCGCTCAGCGAATCAAAAACCCCGCGGTGGGTGATTTTCCCGCCGCTAATATTCACGCCGCTAGCGAAACCCGGATCCGCGCTGGCGGCCGCGCGCCACCCCTGGGCGGCCAGGCGCACCACATAGGGGAGTGTCGCCGTCGTCAAAGCTTCCGTGGAGGTGCGCGGAACCGCACCGGGCATATTAGCCACGCAATAGAAAATCTTGCCGTCCACGGTGAACGTGGGCTCATCGTGGGTGGTGGGATGGGAATCCTCGAAGCATCCGCCCTGGTCAATAGCAATATCAACGAGCACGCTGCCCGGGCGCATACCCTCCACCATCGCGGAGGTCACCAGCTTGGGGGTGGAGGAACCCGGCACCAGCACCGTGCCGATCACCAAATCGGCATCCGTCACCTGCTCCTCGATGGTCTGCGCGGTGGAGGCGAGGGTGGTGAGCATCCCGGCGTGGCGCATTTCCAGCTGGGCGAGCCGCTCGATATTAATATCCAGAATCGTCACGTTCGCGCCCATACCGGCGGCCATCACCGCGGCGGATTCCCCGGCGATACCCGCGCCGATCACGGTCACCTTGCCTTTGCGGGTTCCGGCCACTCCGCCGATGAGAATCCCGGCCCCGCCCTGCGCGTCGAGGAGGTAATGCGAACCCACAATGGGGGCGAGTTTCCCGGCCACCCGGCTCATAGGCGCGAGCAGCGGCAGCGCTTTCCGTTCCCGCACGGTTTCGTAGGCGATGGCGGTGGTGCCGGCATCCAGGAGCGCGCGGGCCAGTTTCGGCTGGGAAGCCAGGTGCAAATAGGTGAAAAGCACCAGGTCCTCGCGTAAATACCCGTATTCTTCGGCTTCGGGTTCCTTGACTTTGAGAACCGCGTCGGCGCCCCACACCTCGGCCGCGTCCGGGCAGATACGGGCCCCGGCGGCGGCGTAGGCGGCGTCGGCGCATCCGGAGGCTGCCCCGGCCCCGGCCTGCACCAGGACGGTATGCCCGGCCGCGGCCAGTTCGCGCGCACCGGCCGGGGTGAGCGCGACCCGGTATTCGTTATTCTTCAATTCTGTGGGAACGCCAATAATCATGTGCTTAGTCTACGGCGCGCGTGCGCGCTGCTCCTAGGTAGTACGACGACGGCGCTGCGGGCCGCGCCACCGCGCGCCCCGCAGCACGGTCCCGCTCCCAGTTAGAGCCGCAGTAGATGCAAGCGGCCGGTGGAACGCCGCGCCAGCGCCCAGGCGATCACCGCGCAGGTGCCGAAGATGAGGGAGAAGGCGAGGAGCCCGATGAAGCCCTGATTGGCGGTAAGGAAATCCGTGAAGCCGGTCGAGTCACTCACCCGCCCCACCCAATGCGCGAAATCGGTGCCGGTGCGGGCGGCCCAGGCGTAGAAGCTTTCCCAATGGGGAATCCAGAGCCGGTAGATGAATCCGGCCAGCCCGGTGATACCAACAAGGTAGCCCACCAGGGAGAGCCCGGCGAAGAAAGCGATAACCACCGCGACAGCCAGTACCACCGTGCTCAGCGACCAGCGCAGCAAGAAGGTGGTCACCAGCACCGCCCCGAAGAACACGGCCATACAGCAGAGCCAGGTAGGTAGGAACATGAACCACACACTGCCCGATCGCATAGCGGTACCTTCAGGGGAAAACGCGGCATCCAGAGCCCAGGAACCATCCGGGCGGCGCACAATGGTGAGCACCACGAGGATAATCACGGCGGTAACCGCCAGGTATTCGGCGCTCATCCGCGCGGCGCTGCGCGTCAGGTTGCTAAAGAATTGCCGCCGCGTGCTCCCCGCTTGCAGATGCGCCCGCATGGAGAGGGTGCATATCACCCCACCGAAGATCAGGCTCCCGCTGAGCACAAACCATGCCAGCGCAACCCAGTTGAGAACGGGGTTGTCGATGCCTCCGATGGGTAGATGCGTCTCGGTATTGGTGAAGGGGAGCCACAGTGTTGCCACGACCAGGAAACATCCCGCAATCAACCAGAAGCTGCGATAAAAATAGGAGAAAGGTCCGCGCCGCCCAATCGCGCGGCGCGCCGCCAGGTAGATAAGAGCGTTCGCGCGGCGATACAGCTTAATCATGATCGACTCCAATCTGGGTGCGGGTGGATGCTTCCGCGGTGGCTTCCTGGGTGCCTTCCCCGGCAGCCGCCGCGGGGGCCAGCAGGCTTCCGGCCCGGGGCGCCTGCGCGCCCAGCGGCTGTGCCAGGCGGGCGCGCTGGGCGGGGGAGAGCGTCGTCGTAACTAAAACATCGGTGAGGGAAGCGAGGCTATCCGTGGAGTGGCGCGCGCGAACCTCATCGGCGTCCCCGGCCTCGAGCAGTTTCCCGCGGTGCAGGAACACCACGGTATCCACCAGGTTCTCCACCTCCTCGAGCAGGTGGGAGGAGAGGATGATGGTGCGGGGGTGCTCGGCGAAATCACTGAGCAAAACCCGGTAGAACAGTTCGCGCATCACCGCGTCCATCCCCAGGTGGACCTCATCGAAAATGGTGATGGGGCAGCGGGATGCCAGGCCCAGAATCGCGGAAAATGTGGAGCGCTGGCCTACGGATAGCCCGTCAATCACGCGGGTGGGATCCAGCTCGAAAAGCTCGAATAGCTCCCGGGCGAAATCCTCATCCCAGGTGGGGCGGGCCATGCGCCACAGATCCATCGTCATGGCGAGCGGGGAACCGGAAATCACCTCCACGCGGGCCGGAATATAGGCCACCCCCGGCATGACCTCCGGGTTTTCATCCACCGGATGCCCGTCAATAAAAATGCTTCCCGCGGCGCGCCCACGGGTGCGCCGAATCGGGAGGAGCCCGGCGATGAGCATCCCGAGCGTGGATTTGCCCGAGCCGTTGCGGCCGAAAAGGCCGGTGATGGTGTCGTGGCCGATCTCCACGCTGAGATCATCGAGGGCGCGAGCCCCGCGCCGGTAGCTGAAACTCAGGTTCTCGATGCTAATCATTGGTTCTCCTCCCAATAGGTCGAGACGAGTGCGGATATTTCCGCGGGGCTGAGCCCTAGTGCCCGGCCCGCGGCGAGCGCCGGGGCGAGGGTGTCACTCAGGTAGGTGGCGCGCCCGCGCTCGCGCAGGGCTGCCTGGGCGCCCGCGGTCACGAACATGCCGATCCCGCGGCGCTTTTCCAGGATTCCTTCCTCCACGAGGAGGGAAAAAGCCTTGTTCGCGGTGGCGGGATTAATGCGGTAGGTGGCGGCGTATTCGGTGGTAGACATGACCTTTTCTCCGGGCCCGAGTTCGCCGGAGAGAATACGACGACGCAGATCTTCGGCCAGCTGCACATAGATTGGCACCGCTGAACTGAACTCCATCACGCCCTCCCTCCTTGGTTAGTTACATAACTAATGAACCACAGAACCGACTCTGCTGCAAGTGCTATGAGGTATGACTCACATCTCGCACGCCTCGGGGGAATTGATCTAGGCTAATGACACGTTTGGAAGGAATCCCTGTTGAAAATTGGTTTACTGGGAGCGGGCCGCGCCGGGTTGATGCACGCGCGCATTCTCGCCCACCGTGTTGATGAACTTGTTATTGCCGAACCGAAACCTGAGCGCAGTGCCGCCGTCGTTTCCGAACTGGAAGGTGAGGCTGCAACTCGCGCCCGCATCAGTGAAGCCAGCGTGGAGGCTACCCTCACGGATGTCACCCTGGACGCCCTGGTCCTCACCAGCCCCACGGATGTGCATGCCGAACAGCTGCTGCGCGGCATGGAGCTGGGCATTCCTATGTTCACCGAGAAGCCGGTATCCACCTCGCTGGCCTCGACCCTGAAAGTGCGCGAAGCCGCCCGCGCGCGCGGAGCCCGCATCCAAGTCGGCTTCCAGCGCCGCTTCGATACCGCCTACACCCGGGCCCGCGCGGCGGTGCGCGAAAAAAGCCTGGGCGAGCTGCGCCGCCTGAGCATGGGAACCATGGATCAGGCCCCGGCCGCCCGCGAATTCCTGGCGGCCTCGGGCGGAATTTACATCGACTGCCTCATCCACGATTTCGATATGCTGCGCTGGGTCACCGGGCGCGAAGTCACCGAGGTCATGGCGTTCGGCACCGATCTGGGCCTGGCCGATTTCCGTGACTTCGGCGATGTGTGCGAAACCGCGGCGGTGCTGCGCCTGGAAGGCGATGTGCTCGCCACCGCGCAATCCTCGCGTTTCAACGGCCACGGCTACGACGTGCGCATGGAGCTGCACGGCACCGAGCAGACCCTCGCGGTCGGCTTCGATAGCAAACTCCCCGTGCGCTCCCTCGAGGATGGGGTGTCCTATCCGGAGGAGTCCGCCTGGGTGGATTTCATCGCCCGTTTCGCCGCCTGCTACGAACGCGAAATCGAGGCGTTTTTGGAGGTGGTTGCGGGCCGCGGGGAGATTCCTGCCACGGTGGACGATGCCGTCGCCTCCCTGCGCATCGCGGAAGCCGTGCGGTTATCGCAACGCGAGCACCGCGTGGTATCCCTGGCCGAAATTGAGGGCTAAAACATGGATTTGCGGCTCGACGCGAGCGCTTTCGACTACAGCTTCGTGGTGCTCTACCTGGTGCTGGTCCTCGTCATCGGCGTGGTCACCCGGCGCAAAGTCACTACCTCGGAGGATTTTTTCCTCTCCGGGCGTTCGCTGCCGGCGTGGATCTGCGCGCTGGCTTTCCTCTCCGCGAATATCGGGGCGGTAGAACTCATCGGGATGGCGGCCTCCGGCTCCCAATACGGCCTGCCCACGGTGCATTACTACTGGATCGGCGCGGTGCCGGCCATGATCTTCCTCGGGCTCATTATGATGCCCTTCTATTACGGCTCGCGGGTCCGTTCGGTTCCCGAATACCTGCGTTTGCGTTTCGACCGGCCCACCCACCTCTACCAATCGGTGATTTTCTCGGTGGCGACCATCCTGGTGGCCGGCATCAATCTTTTCGCCCTCGCCCTCCTCATTAATGTGCTTATCGGGGTGCCGCTGTGGGCTTCGATTATTATCGCGGCCGGCGTGGTGCTGGTCTACACGGTGATGGGCGGGCTCACCGCCACCATGTACAACGAGGTGCTGCAATTCCTGCTCATCGTTGCGGTGCTCACCCCGCTGACCATCGCCGGGCTGGCGCGGGTGGGCGGACCGGCCGGGCTGGTCAACGCCCTCAACGAAACCCAGGTGCTCGGCCCGAACGGCCTGGATGTGTGGGGCGGAACCGGACTCGGGAACACCACGAACCCGTACGGGAATTGGATCGCGCTGCTGCTGGGGATGGGCTTCGTGAATTCCTTCGGGTATTGGACCACAAATTTCACCGAGGTGCAGCGCGCGCTGTCCGCCAAAGATATGCGTTCCGCACGCCTGACCCCGATCCTCGCGGCGATCCCGAAAATGTTCTTGCCGCTCATTATTATCGTGCCCGGGCTGATTGCCGCGGTTCTCATCCCGCAGCTGCACACCGGCGAGATCACGCATAACGAAGCCTTCCCGGCGCTTATGGGGGAGGTGCTCCCGCACGGGCTGCTGGGCATGGCGCTGGCCGGGCTGATCGCGGCCTTTATGGCTGGAATGGCGGCGAATGTTTCTTCTTTCAATACCGTGGTCACCTACGATATTTGGGAAACGTACGTGCGCCCGGGCCGCAAGGACACCTACTACATTAAAATCGGGCGCCGCCTGACGATTATCGGGGTGCTTATCGCCATCGGGGCGGCCTTTATCGCGGCGGAATTCTCCAATATTCAGGACTACACCCAGATGTTGCAGTCCATTTTCAACGCCCCGCTTTTCGCCACCTTCATTATGGGAATGTTCTGGGCGCGCATGAGCCCGCAGGCCGGGCTGTGGGGCCTGGTGGCCGGCGCGGCCGGAGCCGGGTTTATCCAGCTGGGCTACGCGAACGGGCTGCTGGACTTCAATTCTTCCCAGGCGGCTTCCTTCACGGCTTCCGGTGTCGCTTTTATTGCCGATTTCATCGTGTCGGTGCTCGTCACGAAGGTCACGCGCCCCAAGCCCATCGAGGAACTCGACGGCTTGGTGTGGGGGCGCGTCAAGATGGATATTAAGGGCGCCCAGCCGGCCCCGAAACTGCACGAAGCCCGGGTGGCCGAAGCCCGCGAACGCGCCCTCACCGGCGAAAAACTGCACTGGTGGGAAGAACCGGTGCCGCTGGGCATCGCGGTGCTCGCGGTGTGCACGGTCCTCAATGTGGTGCTGTAAATGAAGGGATACGAATCTATGAACGACGACGCAGCTCGGCGGAGCGCCGCGCCAGCTTCGGCGCCCGTGCAATCGGGCCACGCGGGTGCAGCGGGCGGCGAGTCCGCTTCGGCGCCGGCGCCGCACCTCCCCGNGGCGCGCCNCGGGCGGCTCTCGCTTTTCGACCTGCGCACCTGGATCGCCATCATGTTCGGGGTTTTCGGAACGATGCTGGCCGGCTACGGGCTCTTCTTCGTGACCGAGGAGGACCTGGCCAAAGCCGCGGGCATCAACCTCAACCTGTGGACCGGCCTGGCCATGATGATCGTGGCGCTCTTCTTTGCCGGCCGCAGCGCCGCCGCCCCGCAGGTGCTCTCCGAAGCGCTCGGCTCGCGCCTGCCCGATGAGGATGCGCAGCCCACCGCGCCGCGGGAGAGCTAAGATTATGTGCAAGCCTAACGCCTACGTCAGGGGACACTTATGACCATTGCGGTTGCCTACAAAATTGCCGGCGATCCACGTTCAGCGCACGTACTGGATTCCGGTGTGGTGGATTGGAGCGGCGCGCGCCTCTCCATTAGCGACGACGACGCCGTTGCCATGCGGGCAGCGCGGGAACTCGGCGACTCCCTGGGCACCGAGGTTGTGGGTATCACCCTGGGCCCCGACTCCATCGGCACCCCGGCGCTGCGCAAAAACGCGCTGTCCAAAGGCCCGGACCGCCTGCTCGTGGTGAGTGATGATGCCACCACCAGCTGGAATTCCACCGCGGTGGGCGAAGCCCTGGCGCGGGTAGTGCAGCGCGACGGCACCATCACAGCGCTTATCACCGGCCCGGGTTCCACCGACGAAGGCTCGAAAATGGTCTCCGGTGTGATCGCCGGGGCGCTGGGCTGGCCGTCTTTCCAGGATGTTTCAGCCATCAACACGGCGGGGGAGGATCTCCTCCTCACCCAGCACACCGGCGGGCAGCGCCGCGAGGTGCGCGTGAGCGGCCCGGTGGTTATCGCTGTCACGTCCGATGCCGCGGCCGTCAAAGTCCCGGCCATGAAAGATATCCTCGACGCTGCCAAAAAGCCCGCCCAACTTCTTACCGCCGCCGACCTCGGCGATATGGAAGGGCGCACCCTTGACCCCATCGCGCGCGCGGTTCCGCCCGTCCAACCTCGCCTCCACCAAATCCTCGACGGCCCCGGCGCCGTGGCTGAACTCGTCGGGATCTTGGATCGGCGCGGCCTGCTGCCGAACGCCGGTTCCACGGGCATTTCTGGCGACGACGCCGCTCCTCACGCTGCCGGCACTCCCGCGGCAGAGGCATCTTCGACTACCGGCGCCGCCCCGGAGCACGCGGTATGGGTGATCACGGCCGGTGCCACTATTTCGCCTTTCCTTCCGGCCCTGCGCCGCTTCGATGCAGTTCATGTGATTGCCCTTGTCCCCGAAGGTGAAACGGCTCCGGAAAGTGGGCAACTGCCCGGCTTCCCGGATGCGACCAGCGTGCAGGTTATTACGCACCCCAGTGACGTGCCGCCCGAGGCCCTGAGCGCGGTGCTCACCGAGCTTGTGGATGCCCGGCCCGGGGATATTGTGCTGGTTCCTAATGAGCCGAGTGAACGCGCGCTGGGTGGGGAAATCGCCGGCCGGCGCGGCTGGCCCATCCTCACCGATGTGCGTGAAGTTAGTGCCGAGCACGTGGTTAGCGGGCGTTTCGGTGCTATCTCCTTGGAAACCTACGCGCGCGCGGGAGTGACCTTCGTGGGCGTTATCGGTTCGCTTCCCGGTACGGCTGCATGTGCTGGCGCTGCCTCGGGCTGTGGCGGCGCAGCGAGCGCTGGTGGCGCCGCGGTATCTGAGGTGGCGGCCCCGGCCGGCGCGATAGCGCCGGCGCGGATCACCGCAGCCGAATCGGAAGATGTGTCCGAGCGGCGCTTGGCCACCGCCACCCGAGTGGTCGGTGCCGGCCGCGGTTTCGCCGCCAAGGAAGATCTGAGGCTCTTCCATGAACTAGCTGAGGTGCTCGACGCCGCGGAAGGAGCAACCCGCCCGCTGGCCGAAGGCGATGCTTGGCTCCCGCGTGATTCCTACGTTGGGCTTTCGGGCACGGTTATCGCCCCGGATTTGTATATCGCCATCGGCATTTCTGGCCAACCGCATCACACCGCGGGAGTTACGGATTCCGGCGTCATCGTGGTGATCAATAATGATCCCGAAGCGGAAATGTTCGAATTCTGCGATTACGGAATCGTCGGAGACCTCTACACGGTGCTTCCCGAGCTCATTACCCTGATCCGAAAGCGGGTAGCGGCCCCGGCTCCGGAAAGCCGGTAGCTACGCCGGCGCCCGAACACGGTAGCGAATTAATAGCCGCGGCCCCGGAAATAGGTGCCAGCCTCGGTTAGCAATTCCTCCTCAATCACCACACAGCCCAATAAGTGGGGGGAGTAACCGGAACGGTTACTCCCCCTGCGTCGTCGTACCCGAAAATAACGGGCGCGTGTTTAGACGAGCGTCATAGCCTGCTGGGCGATGGCCCGCTCCTCATTGGTCGGAACCACGAGCACATGTACCGTGGAATCCTCCGTGGAGATCTCCCGCGCCTTCTTCGAACGCGTGGCGTTCTTTTCGGCATCGTACTTGACACCGAAGGGAGCCAGGCGGTCAAGGACTTCCTTGCGGATAATATCGTCATTCTCACCCACACCGGCGGTGAAGGTCAGGGCATCCAGGCCGCCAAGAATCGCGGTGTAGGAGCCGATGTACTTGACGATGCGATGGACGTAAATATCCACCGCTTCCTTCGCGTTCTCATCGCCCTTCTCCACCATGGCGTGCACGTCACGCAGATCGGAAGAGCCGGTCAACCCCGCCATACCGGACTGGCGGTTGAAAAGCTTATCGATCTCATCGATGGACATCTTCGCCTCGCGAGCCAGGTGGAAGACGGCGGCCGGATCAATATCACCGGTGCGCCCACCCATGACGAGACCCTCCAGCGGGGTCAAGCCCATCGACGTTTCCACCGCGCGACCCGAATCCACCGCGGAAACCGAAGCACCGTTACCGATATGCAGCACGATCTGCTTGAGATCATCGCGGCCGAGGAACTTTGCTACCTCACCGGACACATACTGGTGCGAAGTGCCGTGAGCGCCGTAGCGGCGGATCTCATACTTATCGGCAATCTCGCGGTTGAGGCCGTAACGCGCGGCCTCTTCCGGCAGGCTCTGGAAGAAGGCGGTATCGAAAACCGCCACGTGCGGGACGTTCGGGAGCAGGCGCTGCGCCACCTTGATGCCCTCCAGGGCCGGCGGGTTGTGCAGCGGACCGAGCGGCTGGAGCTCTTCGATCTTCTGGCGTACCGCATCGGTGATGAGGGCCGGGCCATCGAAATACTTCCCGCCCTGGACCACGCGGTGCCCGACGGCGCGAATGGAGCCATCATGCAGGGACGGGCCGGCGGCGTCGAAGAATTCGAGCACCTTCTCCATACCGACTTCGTGGTTGGGAATGGGGCCTTCCCATTCGCGCACGTCCTCACCGTGTTCGTGCTTGACGTGGCCAGAGGGCAGGCCGATCTGCTCCACGAGGCCGGAGGCGAGTTCCTCACCCGATTCGGGGTCCACGACCTTGTACTTGATCGAGGAGGAGCCGGAATTAATTACGAGAACGGACAAAATGATCTCCTTGTGTCTGTGACCGGGTGGACGCCCACCCCTATAACTTCAGTGTAATGCTGGATACAGCTTATTCCTGCGCCTGGATCGCGGTAATCGCCACGGTATTGACGATATCCTCCACGAGCGCGCCGCGGGAAAGGTCATTGACCGGCTTATTCAGGCCCTGGAGCACCGGGCCTACGGCCACCGCGCCCGAAGAACGCTGCACGGCCTTGTAGCCGATATTGCCGGCATTCAGATTCGGGAAAACAAAGACCGTGGCGCGGCCGGCTACCGGGGAATTCGGCAACTTCTTCTTCGCGGCCGCGGCATCCACCGAAGCGTCGTACTGGAGCGGTCCGTCAATAAGCACACCCTCGGGGGCGAGACTCTTTGCGAGCTCCGTGGCTTCCCGAACCGCATCCACATCCGGTCCCTTCCCGGAGGTACCCGAGGAATAGGAGAGCATGGCCACGCGCGGCTCAATACCGAATTGCTGGGCGGTGCGGGCCGAATCGATGGCGATGCCGGCCAACTCTTCCGGGGTGGGATTGGTATTGACCGCGCAATCGGCGTACACGTAGACGCGATCATCCATGAGCATGAGGAAAGCACCGGAGACCGTCTTCGTGCCGGGCTTCATCTTGATGGTCTGGAAGGAGGGAACAATGGTATTCGCAGTGGTGTGATTCGCTCCCGAAACCATGCCATCGGCATCGCCCATGTAGACCATCATGGTGCCGTAGTAGGAAGGATCCTTCATCTTCTCTACGGCCTGATCGTAGGTCACGCCCTTCTTGGCACGCAGCTCGGCGAACTTCTCCGCGTAGCGGCGCACCCGCTCCGGATCGCCCAGGGAAATAATCTCCGCACCGGATACATCCACCCCGAGCTCAGCTGCGCGGGCGAGAACCTCATCCTTTTCCCCGACCAGCGTAATATCCGCGATATCGCGAGCCAGGATCTGTGCGGTGGCCAGCAAAATGCGGTCATCTTCGGCTTCCGGCATAACAATGCGCTTCTTTGCCTTGCGGGCCCGGGCCGCCAGAGAGGCCTGGAAGGATAGCGGGGTAATAACCGAGGATTCCTCTTCCATCGCGGCAATGAGAATGGCCCGGTCTGCATCGGTAAAGGAACGCGCCTCACCATCGGGGAGGTAAATAGTAGGAATGCCCAGGTCACGCATGGTAGTCGGAACGGAGTCATCGGCATCGACAACAATAAGCGCACTCAGGGTGCCGTACCGATCCGCGATTTCCTTCGCGGAAAGCTGGGCAACAACCTCCACCTGCGCGGCACTGCGCTGAGCCGCCGAAACGGCAACGATGCCGGTGGTTCCCAGGTTGGCGATGGTGCGGCCGGTACGCGAAAGCATCCCGGGATTGATGGGATCCCCGTCCAGAATGCCGAGAATGAGCACCGCATCAAAGTTCTGGGCGTAATCCGTGTAGCGATTCACCAGCTGGGTCATGGCCTCTTCTTCGTCAGCCACGTAAGCCTGCCGGCTCGAACCCCAGGCGATATCGCGATCCTCGCCGCGGCCAACCTGGTCGAGCAGCTGAAGGAAGGCGGAGTCATTTTCGATATTTCCGTTGGTGAACGCCCGGAACACCCCGACGTTCTTGTAAGTGGAGGTGAGTACATCAACGTAGGCGCTGGCAACCGCCTGGGTGCCCGCATTGCCTTCTACCGCGGTGAAATATACGCTGTAGGTCACTTTCTTATCCTTCCGGCCCGTGAGGACCCTTGAAAAAATAGGCGTATCCACGCCGGGATATCCCATCAAATAATCTCACATCTTGCGGGCAGATGTGCATGCCCAGCTCAGGTCCGTGCGGGCGGGGGAACGCCGTCGCTGCATTCCGGTGACGAAGGTCCTAGAAACCTTCCGGGTGGGGTCTGGCGCTCAGTAGGCGCCGGCGCGTTTTAATCATTAGAATGAACAGCGTGAATACCAGCGATAATTCCCCGGTTCTTGTTGTCGATTTTGGTGCGCAGTACGCTCAGCTCATTGCGCGGCGCGTTCGTGAAGCACACGTTTATTCAGAAATTGTTCCGCATACTATGTCCGCCGCGGATATGCTGGCGAAAAAACCCGCGGCCATTATTCTTTCCGGTGGCCCGGCATCCGTGTACGCGGAGGGCGCTCCAGCAATCGATAAGGATATTTTTGAGGCCGGGGTGCCCATCCTCGGGATCTGCTACGGGTTCCAGGCGATGGCCCAGGCACTGGGCGGGCGCGTGGGGCGCACTGGCACCCGCGAATACGGACGTACGGAAGCCCGTACCGCCGGTGATTCTTGCCTCTTCGCCGGCCTGGAAGATAAGCAAATTGTGTGGATGAGCCACGGGGATGCCGTGAGCGAAGCTCCCGAAGGCTTTACCGTTACCGCCGCTACCGATGAAACTCCGGTGGCCGCATTTGAAGATCGCAAGCGCCGGCTCTTCGGCGTGCAATGGCACCCGGAAGTGCTCCACTCCCAACGAGGTCAGGCCGCTCTGGAAAACTTCCTCTACGAGGGCGCGGGGATTAGTCCGAACTGGACTCCTTCCTCCATTATTGACGAGCAAGTGGCCCAGATTCGCGAGCGGGTGGGTTCCGCGCAAGTGATCTGCGCACTCTCCGGCGGGGTGGATTCCTCGGTTGCGGCTGCCCTTGTACACAAAGCCATTGGTGACCAGCTCACCTGCTTCTTTATCGACCACGGGCTGCTGCGCGCCGGTGAACGTGAGCAGGTGGAACGCGATTACGCGGAAAGTACGGGCATTCGTATCTTCACTATTGATGAATCGCAGCGCTTCCTCTCCGCGCTGGCTGGCGTGCGCGATCCGGAAACAAAGCGCAAGATTATCGGGCGGGAATTTATTCGCTCTTTCGAAAGTGCGCAGCGTCAGCTAGTCGATAAGCTCGGTGGCGGGGAGGACGTGAAATTCCTTGTTCAGGGTACTCTCTACCCCGACGTGGTGGAATCGGGCGGGGGAGAAGGCGCCTCCAATATTAAGAGCCACCACAATGTGGGTGGCTTGCCCGAGGATATGAATTTCGAGCTTATTGAGCCCCTGCGCAGCCTCTTCAAGGATGAGGTGCGTGCTATTGGGCGCGAACTGGGCGTGCCTGAGAAAATCGTGGCCCGCCAGCCCTTCCCGGGGCCGGGTCTGGCGATCCGCGTGATCGGCGAAGTTACCGAAGATAACCTGCGCATCCTGCGCGAAGCGGATGCTATCGCTCGCGAAGAACTTACCGCGGCAGGTTTGGACGCCGAGATTTGGCAGTGCCCGGTGGTGCTGCTGGCGGAGGTTCATTCGGTGGGCGTGCAGGGGGATCACCGCACCTACGGGCATCCCATTGTGCTGCGCCCGGTATCTTCCGAGGATGCGATGACGGCAGATTGGGCGCGCGTTCCTTACGACGTGCTCGCCCATATTTCCAACCGCATCACAAACTCTGTTGCGGAAGTAAATCGCGTGGTTCTGGATGTAACCTCCAAGCCGCCGGCAACGATTGAATGGGAATAGGACTTCCTATTAAAAGTGATTTCTCACACATATGGGACGAGTGGTGACGTGAAGTCGCGTATCGGCGCGCCCGCCGGGGGTGCCGCGGGATTGTGCGCCACTCGTCTCACGTGTCTGGGAATGTTTTTTCACAGAAGCGCGTTAGGATAAATGTAGGCGCGGACAGCGAGTGGTAAACGCCCGCCGCCCGTGCCGGACAATACAATCGAGAGTCGCTTGTGCCTGGCCGATTAATACGGACAACAGGTAAAAGAATCAGGACTTGTTACCTCGGTGCCGTAGCGATTCGCGCAAGGGCGTGGATACGGTGCGGACGCAAGCGTGCGGCAATTTCTTACGGAATCTCTGTTCCGTTGTGAATTGCTTTATGCTTGGATAATAACGGGTACTGACACGACACAAGGAGAGTTAGACGCACATGGAGCGCACTGCTACCGATACCCCAACAGAGGAAGCCTGGGCGGGTTTCACGTCCGGCACCTGGAATGAAGCCATTGACGTTCGTGACTTCATCCAGAAGAACTACACCCCCTACGAAGGGGATGCTTCGTTCCTGGCCGGCCCGACGGAGAAGACCACTCGGCTGTGGGAGTCTCTTGAGGAAAATTACCTCTCCGAGGAGCGTCGTCGTCGCGTGTACGACGTCGACACCGACACCCCGGCCGATATTGACGCTTTCCCCGCCGGCTACATTTCCGAAGATGACGACGTCGTCGTCGGCCTGCAGACCGATGTTCCGCTCAAGCGCGCGATGATGCCCAACGGTGGCTGGCGCATGGTGGAAACCGCCATCAAGGAAGCGGGCAAGGAAGTAAACCCGGAGATCAAGAAGATCTTCACCCGCTACCGCAAGACTCACAATGACGCGGTCTTTGATATTTACACCCCGCGTATTCGCGCGGCTCGGTCCTCGCACATTATTACCGGCCTTCCGGATGCTTACGGCCGTGGTCGCATTATTGGTGACTACCGCCGCGTGGCGCTCTACGGTGTGGATAAGCTCATCGAAGAGAAGCAGGCCATGAAGGATTCCGTGGCCGCTCAGCCCTTCTCCGAGCACTGGGCTCGTTTCCGTGAGGAACACGCGGAGCAGATCAAGGCCCTGAAGAAGCTCAAGACCCTCGGTGAGATCTACGGCTTCGACATCTCCGGCCCGGCGAAGAACTCGCGTGAAGCCGTGCAGTGGCTGTACTTCGGCTACCTCGCTTCCGTGAAGAGCCAGGACGGCGCGGCCATGTCCATCGGCCGTCTGTCCGCCTTCCTCGATATTTACTTCGAGCGCGATCTGGCTGCCGGAACCATCACGGAATCCGATGCGCAGGAAATGATTGACAACCTCGTCATGAAGCTGCGTATCGTCCGCTTCCTGCGCACCATCGATTACGATCAGATCTTCTCCGGTGATCCCTACTGGGCCACCTGGTCGGATGCCGGTTTCGGTGATGACGGGCGCACCCTCGTTACCAAGACCTCCTTCCGTCTGCTCCAGACCCTGCGTAACCTGGGTCCGGCTCCGGAACCGAATATCACCATTTTCTGGGATCCGGCGCTTCCGGAAGGCTACAAGGAATTCTGCGCGGCCATCTCCATCGAAACATCGTCCATCCAGTACGAATCTGACGAACAGATTCGTAACCAGTGGGGCGACGATGCCGCCATCGCTTGCTGTGTCTCCCCGATGCGGGTGGGCAAGCAGATGCAGTTCTTCGGTGCTCGTGTGAACTCCGCGAAGGCCCTGCTCTACGCCATCAACGGCGGCCGCGATGAAATGACCGGCAAGCAGGTGACCGAACCGGGTCTGTTCACCCCGATCGAAGGCGACGGCCCGCTTGACTTCGACGAAGTCTGGCAGAAGTACGAAGAGATGCTCGACTGGGTAGTTGGTACCTACGTTGAAGCTCTCAACATCATCCACTACTGCCACGACCGCTACGCTTACGAGTCGGTGGAGATGGCTCTCCACGATTCGGAGATCATCCGTACCATGGGTTGCGGTATTGCCGGCCTGTCCATCGTGGCTGACTCGCTTTCCGCGATCAAGTACGCGAAGGTCTACCCGGTTCGTGATGAGACCGGCCTCGTTGTCGATTACAAGACGGAAGGCACCTTCCCGATCTACGGTAACGACGACGACCGCGCTGATGACATCGCGGCAACCGTGGTCCACACCATCATGTCGAAGATCAAGGCGATCCCGATGTACCGCGACGCCATCCCGACCCAGTCGGTGCTGACCATTACCTCCAACGTGGTGTACGGCAAGGCCACGGGTTCCTTCCCGTCCGGCCACAAGGCTGGCACCCCGTTCTCCCCGGGCGCGAACCCGGAGAACGGCATGGATACCCACGGTATGGTGGCGTCCATGATGTCCGTTGGTAAGCTGGATTACAAGGATGCCCTCGATGGTATTTCCTTGACGAATACCATTACGCCGGCCGGTCTCGGCCGCAATAAGGAAGAGCAGGTCAAGAACCTGGTCGGAATTATGGATGCCGGCTTCATGGCTGAAGAAGACTAAAACTCTAAGATTCAACCCCCAACAAAGAAAAGAAGGTAAAAAATGGCTAAGACCTACGAAGAGCGTCTCGAGTCGATGAAGGCTGCTCGCGAAGATAACGGTGGGGTGCAGGGTCTGTACCACGCCAATATCAACGTGCTGGATCGTTCCACCCTCGAGGACGCGATCGATCACCCCGAGAAGTACCCGAACCTGACCGTTCGCGTGTCCGGCTACGCTGTCAACTTCGTGAAGCTGACCCGCGAACAGCAGCTCGACGTTCTGTCGCGTACCTTCCATCACTCGGCATAACAATTGTCTGCTGAGTTGCGACTAGCACCGGTCGGCCTTCAAGATTTCGAAGCGCCGACCGGTCGGTTGCAGGGGGCCGGTCTCGGAGGAATCGATGTCCTCGACGACATCGAACGTAAAGAACGGCTTCGCAAGATGCGCGAGGGAACCCTCGGTTCCGTCCACTCGTGGGAACTTGTGACCGCGGTGGACGGGCCCGGAACCCGAATGACAGTCTTCATGGCAGGATGCCCCCTGCGGTGCCTGTACTGTCACAACCCTGACACCTTCATTATGAAGGATGGTCAGCCGGTGGATTCTGATGAATTGCTGCGGCGCTGGAAACGCTACCGTCGTATGTTCAAGGCGACTGGCGGTGGAATCACGATCTCGGGTGGCGAATGCTTAATGCAACCCGCCTTCCTCAAGACCGTGCTCCGCGGCGCCAAGGAAATGGGAATCCATACGTGTATCGATACTTCCGGATATCTTGGGCGTAACGTCGATGACGAAATGATGAGCTATATCGACATGGTGTTGCTCGACGTTAAATCCGGATCCGAAGAAGTCTACAAGCGCACGACCGGCCGCGAACTGCAACCGACCATTGATTTTGGTGATCGATTGGCTGCTGCGGGCAAGGAAATCTGGGTACGTTTCGTACTCGTGCCCGGGCTGACAGACGATCCGGAGAACGTGGAGAACGTTGCGAAGATCGTTGCACGGTGGAAGAACGCGGTCAGCCGCGTTGAAGTCCTACCGTTCCACCAGATGGGTCGAGACAAGTGGCATTCACTTGGCTACGACTACCAACTGGAAGACGTCGTACCGCCGTCACCACAAGCCGTGGAAGAAGCGCGGGAACACTTCCGGCGCTTGGGGCTTAATACCCCGGCTTTCTAAAGGCTACGGATGACGCTAAGGGCCGCGTCCCGCGAGGGATGCGGCCCTTTCGTGTGCGTGCCTGCGTGGGGTACGCACTGCTCGGTGCTGCGGCGTCGTACCTAAAACGTGAGGTACGACGCCGCAGCTGCGGCCACCGCGGGCGGCCGCAGCTACACCGGGCGGCGCGCCAGTGTGGCAGCGCTACATGGTATTGACCACGAGCCCGATATGAGTATAGAAGTTCATCGCACCGAAGAGCATAAAGATCACCCCGCTGATAACCAGGCACCAGTAGGCGGCGTTCACTACGCCGTCGCGCACCTGCCCGCGGGCATTCGGCCGCACCGCGGCAAAGAAGAGAATCGCGCCCACACCGGCCAGGCCAAAGACTGCGGAGAGGGCGATGGATTCCAACCAGGGGTAAGCCGCGAAGGACCCAGAAATCGGCTCCTGGGGAGGCGCCGCAAAGAATTGATAGACCATCCCGGCGCACATAATTGCCAATAACGCCAAGCCCATTGCCAGCGCGAAAATGGAGACGGGGCGGGCAATCCGGGCGAAAGTGCGGAAAGGAGCGTCGGAAGCGAGGATACGATCCCCGCGCTTCCACAGGATGAAACTCGCCGCCAGCAAGAGCACCCCGAAGCCGAGGCAGGTTTCTCCAAAGATAATATTGTCAAAGGGGAAGCCCCCGGCGGCCAGCGGCCACGTGAGGGACATATGCAGGCCGGTCAGCGTCTGGATTAGGCCGGTCACGAAGAAGCCCAGGGTGTATCCATCCAGGCTCACGGCCTTATCGGTATCCGCTCCAGCTCCCGCAACTTCCGCTGGAACCGCGCTGCGCAACTGCACCAGCAGCCGGCCAACCAACATCAAGCCCACCCCGGCCGCGATGGCCATAATGGTGTTGTAGGTGGGCATCGAAGCCCAATCAATCATTCCCGGGGTACTTTCCCCGGTAAAGAAATCTCCCACGTTCACCACTCCTTTCTCTTAGCTAGGACTAATGTCCCCATGATAGCCGGCTTCGCCCGCTGCAGTGGGCCGCAACACAGTAAGCTAGGGCTATGAGTCACTACCGCGTGCATAACCCCAATACCGGCGAGGTGGAAGAACGCTTCGCCTCCCTTCCCACCGCTGCTATCCCCGGCGTGATCGGAGCTGCCTGGGATGCTTTTACCACGTGGCGGGATACCCCAATGGCACGCCGTAGCGAGATCCTGCACCGCTTCGGGGAACTCGTCACGGAGCGCTCCGATGAACTTGCTGAGCTCATCGGGCGCGAAATGGGTAAACCGTTACGCGACGGCGCCGCGGAACTCGCCACGGTCAGCCACCATGCCCACTGGTTTGCGGATAACGCGCCGCGCTATCTGGAACCCACCACGCTGGATGCTGAGGACGGCATTCTTACCTACGTGCTCCATCAGCCGCTGGGTGTTCTGCTGGGAATCATGCCGTGGAATTTTCCCTATTCTCAAATCGCCCGTTTCGCACTACCCCAACTCATGGTCGGGAATACCGTCCTCATGAAACAGGCAGAGATCTGCCCGCGCTCCTCGGCTGCTTTTGAAGCGCTGCTGCGGGAGGCTGGCCTACCCTCCGGGGTGTACCAGAATATCTACCTGGATATCGAGGATACGGAGCATGTGCTAGCAGATCCGCGCGTTAAAGGAGTATCGCTCACCGGCTCGGACCGAGCAGGGTCCTCGGTTGCGCAGTTGGTCGGGAAGTACACGAAACGCTCCCTCTTGGAATTGGGCGGTAATGACGCCATGGTGGTCCTAGATGCCGCTGATATCCCCGCGGTAGCGCGCGAGGCGGTGCGCACACGCGTTTTCAATGCCGGGCAGGTCTGTACCTCGAATAAGCGCATTATCGTGCTGGAGAGCGTTTTTGAGGAATTCTTCGCGGCGGCCCGCACGGAGATCGCAAGCATTGTGGTGGGGCCCTATGATGACCCGGCCACGGATATGGGGCCGCTGTCCTCGATTGCGGCACGTGATGACGTGGTGCGGCGGGTGGAGAGCGCCGTCGCCGCTGGAGCGCACCTCCACTACGGTGGTGAAAGAATTGACCGTCCCGGGGCCTATATGACCCCGGCACTGCTTACCGATATCCCCGCCGGCCACGATATCGCGTGCAACGAAGTATTCGGGCCGGTGGTGGCGCTCTACCGGGTCGCGGATGAGGAAGAAGCCCTCGCGCTGGCCAATAGCACCGCCTACGGTTTGCAATCCTCGGTGTGGAGTCAGGATCTGGAGAAAGCGCAGCGCTTCGCGGCACGGCTCGCCGCCGGGATGACCATTATCAATAAGCACCGTGAATCGGCGCCCACGTGGCCATTCGGAGGGATTAACCGGTCCGGTTACGGCCGGGAGGAAGGCGCCTGGGGCTTGCGTGCCTTCACTAATGAACACGCGGTGCGAGTCCACCCGGCACGGTAGGTACGACGCCGCAGCTTAGCTGGCGCGGGGCCGGCCGGGCAGGTAGGTGCCGCATGTCATCCGCCTGTGACCGGAGTGAGAGCAACGCGAAGCTCGGGGGCGTTTTTTGTGTCGGGGTGGTGTCGTACCCTAGAAGGGCTATGGAGGAATCGTACAAGTCAACAATCGCGCGGCTGCGGGAACGCGTGGCGGCCGCACAGCAAGCCGGGGCTACCGTGGGGCGGCGCCCGGGTGTGCCCGCACCAGCCCAGGCCGGTGAAAGTGCGCCTACAGGTCAGGGCAGGGCGGAGGCTGCGAATATGCCGGAGGTTTCGGGCGCGGCGGCGCGTATTCTCACCGGCCTCAATAGCGCCCAGCGGGAAGCCGTGGTCCACACCGGCGGTCCGCTGCTCGTGGTCGCCGGGGCCGGCTCGGGGAAAACCCGGGTACTTACCTCGCGTATTGCCTATCTCATCGCCACCGGGCAGGCTCATCCGGCCAATATCCTCGCCATTACTTTCACCAATAAGGCCGCCCGGGAAATGCGCGAACGTTTGGAGGGAATGCTCGGCGGCCTGGCCCGCGGTATGTGGATCTCCACCTTCCATTCTGCCTGCGTGCGGATTCTGCGCGCCGAACACCGCGCGCTCGGGATGCGTTCCACTTTTACTATTTACGATGCCGCAGATTCCCAGCGCCTCATGACCATGGTGTGCCGGGAAGAAAATATTGACATCCGGGCCTACCCACCCAAAATGCTCAGTCGCCAGGTCTCCAATCTCAAGGATGAACTGGTTACCCCGGCTGCGCAGGCCGCGGCCGCCACCGATCGGGATGGCCAGGTGCTGGCCCAGGCATATGCCGCCTACCAGAATCGCCTGGAGCGTGCCAATGCGCTGGATTTTGATGATCTTATTATGCGTACGGTGGAGGTGCTCACCTCCCATCCGGATATTGCCGAACGCTACCGCACGCGTTTCCGCCATATTTTGGTGGATGAATATCAGGACACCAACCACGCCCAGTATGTTCTGGTGCGCACCCTCGCCGGGCAAGGCCCGGAACGCTCCTCCCTCACCGTGGTGGGCGATGCCGATCAGTCCATTTACGCCTTCCGCGGGGCCACTATCCGCAATATTGAGGATTTTGAGAAGGACTTCGCGGATGCCACCAGCGTGGTCCTGGAGCAAAACTATCGCTCCACCCAAAATATTCTCTCGGCTGCCAATGCTGTGATCTCCCACAATGAAGGGCGCCGGCCCAAAAAACTGTGGACGGATTCGGGTAGCGGGGAAAAGATCACCGGCTACGTGGCCGATTCGGAAAGCGATGAAGCCCATTTCGTTGTCACGGAAATTGACCGGCTCCGGGATGATAACGGGGTGCGCTACGGGGATGTCGCTGTGTTTTACCGCACCAATTCCCAGGCGCGTGCCCTGGAAGAAATGTTCGTGCGCTCCGGGATTCCCTACCGGGTGATCGGCGGTACCCGCTTCTACGAACGTAAAGAAATCAAGGATGCCCTCGCGTACCTGCACGCGGTGGCGAACCCGGATGATACCGTCTCGCTGCGCCGCATTATTAACGAACCGAAACGCGGGGTGGGGGATACCGCACAGGGCCATCTGGCCACCCATGCCCAACGCTGGAATATTTCCTTCGGCGCTGCGGTAGCGGATGTGGCCAATCCTCACCCGGAGCGTGGTGAGGTTGCGGGGCTGACGGCCCGGGCCCGCAGCGCCGTCGCCGCTCTGGCCCGCATCCTGGAACAGGCCCGCGCTGAAGCGGAGTCCGGCGGTAAACCCGCGGATATCCTCGATTACCTCATGGACGAATCCGGGTACCTGGCCGTGCTACAAGAATCCAAAGACCCGCAGGATCTCAGCCGGGTGGAAAACCTGGCCGAATTACACGCGGTCGCGGTGGAATTTTCCGCCCAAAATCCGGATGCTGGGCTGGGGGAGTGGCTGGACCAGATTTCGCTGGTCTCAGATACGGATCGGCTTCCCGAAGGTAGCGAATCCGAAGGGGAAACCACCCTCATGACGGTCCACACCGCGAAAGGTCTGGAATTCCCGGTTGTGTTCGTGACCGGCCTGGAAGATGGCACCTTCCCGCATATGCGCTCCCTGGATGACCGGCGCGAATTGGCTGAGGAACGCCGTCTCGCCTACGTGGCCTTCACTCGTGCACGCGAACGCCTTTATATATCGCGGGCAGCAGCGCGCTCCTCCTGGGGCGCCCCTCAGGAATTCCCGCCCTCGCGTTTCATTGAAGAAATCCCGCCCGAACTTATTGACTGGCGCCGGGAACAGTCCTCTCAGGATCTCGTGCGCGGGGCCGGCATCGGATCCGGTATCGGTTCTGGATACGGGTGGGGGAGTCGGCAGCGGCACTCCGCATCGTTCTTTGACGACGACGCTGGACCAGTTATCGGTTCGGGCAAATTTAAACCCGGGAAACTCGGGGTACCCGCCGCCGCGAACTCGGCTTCTCAAGCAGATTCCTCGGAAAGCAACGTGGCTAACGCGGCTGGCCCACAGACGGGCGCCGCAGGTGCTTCGGAAAAGTCCGCGGGCGCCGCAGGTAGCTCCGCCGGCGCGGCAGATACCGTGCCGGATACCAAAGGCTTCGCGGTAGGTGACACGGTAGAGCACCGCTCCTTCGGGCGGGGGACCATCCTCGGCTTTGAAGGCCGGGGAAAGTCCACCACCGCGAAGGTAGCTTTCGGCTCGGTCACGAAACGTTTGATGCTGCGCTTCGCTCCCTTGACGAAAGTGGAGAAGCAACCCCGGTAGCCCCAAGGGGCACAGCGGTATTAGCCGGTACGCTCAGGGTGCGGCGGTGGCTGCGCGCCGCTGCTCGCCCGCCTAGCTTGCGCCAGGCCAGCGCGCTCAAGAACACCACCCCGTCGGTGAAAGCCATCATCGCCGAGGTAGCCAAATCCAGGTAGAGGGCCAGCACGAAACCAAGGAGCGCTTCAGCCACCGCAATAATCATGGTGAGAACCAGAAGGTGGCGCAGCGAGCGGGCGAAAAGAATCGCCGTGGCGGCCGGAACCACCATAAGAGCGATCACGAGGATCGCCCCCGCGGCGTTGAAAGCTGCCACCACGGTCAGCGAGACCAGCATCATGAGCCCCAGCTCCACCGCCCGCACCGGGAACCCGATGGTCGCCGCGAAATCACTGTCGAAGGTATCGGTTTTGAGCACCCGGAAAAACACCGCGATGAAAATAGCGTTGAGCGCGCACACCGCGAGCAGCTGCCACATGGTGCGCGGGCCGATATCATAACCGCCGATAATGATATGTTCTGGGCTGAGGGCCATGAGATTGAGATCCCCGGTCAGCACAGTGTCCTGGCAAATATGGACGTGGGAAAGTGTGGTCGAGAGCAACAAAATACCCAGGGCGAAAAGTACCGGGAAAATCACGCCCTGGCTGGCATCCCCGGTCAGCAACCGGGTGCGGTCCAATTGCTGGGCACCCAGCACCACCACCAAACCCATGAGCGCCGCGCACACCACCATCACCGGGGAATGCGTGGAACCGGAAAGAATTGTGCCGATAACAATTCCCGGGAGCACCGCGTGGGACATCGCATCCACCAGCATGGACCGGCCACGTAACACCAGGAAAACCCCGGGAAGTGCGCAGGTTACCGCGGTCACCACCGCAAGCAACATCACTGCCACGATGAAACTCATCGCTCACTCCTTTCCGAACCAGCGGGCGCTGCCACACCAGCGGGCGCTGCCACACCGGCCGGCGCCGCAGGCGCCGGCGTCGTCGCCGATTTTTGCACCGCTGCGGTGGCTGTTACCGTTCCCGTAACCGGATCCGCGGTAGCAGCGCGTGCCCGCGCCACTAGATCTTCACGCAAACGCCGCTGACGCAATGCCACCACCACGATGGAGCGGCGCGGCGCGGCCAGCAAAGACAAGGCGAAAATAACGAAAAGGTGGATGACCACAACGGGGCCGGTGGGAACCTTCCCCAGGCACACGGATAGGTACGCACCCGCCGCGCCCGCAACCCCACCGAAAATACCGGCCAGCACCATCATCGAGGACATGCGGTGCGTCCACTGGCGCGCGGCCGCGGCCGGCATAATTGCGAAAGCCACCATGAGAATAAGCCCCACGCCCTTAATCCCAATAACGATGGCGATGGTGACGAGCACCAGCATGAGCGGAGTGAGCACCCGCGGGCTGAAACCCTGCAATTGTGCCGTGACCGGGTCGAAAGTTACCAATTTGATTTCTTTGAAGAAAGCGAGGATAACGGCAACGGTGAGCAGCCCAAACACGGTGATGGTCACCAGGTCCCCGGCGCGTACATTCGCCGCATTCCCAAACATGTAGCTGTCGATCCCGCCGCGATTGGGCAGGTGAGAATGGGTAAGTAGGCGCAGGCACACCATCCCGCCCCCGTAAAACAGCGAGAGGCAGATCGCCATGGCGGCATCCGGCTTCACTTTTGAATGCGCCACGATGATATTGGTGAGAACGACGGCGCACATCGCCGCCGCGCTCGCCCCGAGAACTAGGACCACCATCGAGCGCCCATCAGTGCCCAGCAGCGTCGCCACGGTGAACGCGGCAACAACACCGAGAATGGAGCTGTGCCCGATAACATCGGAAACCAGTGACTGGCGGCGCAAATAAAGCAGGCAGCCCGCCACCCCGGAAAACACCCCGATGAGGGTGGTGCCGATCAGCATGGTGCGGAAAATGTAGGTTCCCCACAATTCCAGCGGGGAAATAAAATCAATCATTGCCCCGTGCCCTCACTTGCGTTCGAGCGCCACTGAAAGGCCGTACGCCCGCGCAATATTATCCGCGGTGAAGGCCTTTTCCACGCTCCCGCTCGCCACCAGTTTGCCGCTCGAAAGCAGCACCACGCTATCGCAGAAATCAGGAACCGTTTGCAAATCGTGATGCACGATCATGACGGTCTTCCCCTCAGCTACGAGTTCGCGCAACAGCGTCATAATCGCCTGCTGGGAAGTGATATCAATGCCCGCGAAGGGTTCATCCATGAGGTAGAGCTCAGCGTTCTGGGCCAGGGCACGTGCCACGAAGGTTCGCTGCTGTTGGCCACCGGAGAGCTCGTTAATATGGCGGTGAGCAAGATCGGAAATCCCCAGGCGCTCCATTGCCGCGGCAGCCGCTTCGCGTTGGCGCGCGCCCGGCCGGCGCAGCCAGCCGAGTTGGGCGTAGGTGCCCATAAGCACGACGTCGCCCACCGTGGTCGGGAAATCCCAATCCACGGTGGCGGTTTGCGGCACGTACGCAAGACGTGAACGTACCCGGGGGAGAGGTTCGCCGAAGAAGGTGACCTCCCCGGCGAGAGCGGGAACGAGACGCAGGGAAGCCTTCATGACGGTAGATTTCCCCGCGCCGTTCGGACCGAGAAGCGCCACCACCTGGCCTGGACTGACGCGGAGCGAAACATCGCTCACCGCGATCATATCCTGGTAGGCGACGCTCAGGTGGTCAATCTGACAGGCCAGCGTGGTAGCGGATCCCATCAACATCACCTATTTCTGCGAGAGCGCGCTGACGATGGAGTCAACGTTGTACTTGAAAGCACCCAGGTAGGTATTCGTGGGGGCTTCGGAGCTGAGGGTATCAGCGAAAAGCTCGTTATCCGAGACTTTAACGTGCCAGCCCTTTTCACGCACGGCGTCCTGGAGGTGCTTAATGACTTCCGGGTTCTTGAGGTTGTCCTGGAAGATCACCGGGACCTTGCGTTCGGCAATGAGGGTGGCGAGCTCGTTGAGCTCCACCGCGGACATTTCCGATTCGGAAGAAACAAAATCGGTGGCGTGAATTTCAATACCGAAAGAAGCCCCCAGGTAGTTAAAGGCGTCATGCCCGGTGATAAGTACGCGATTTTCTTTCGGGATCTTATCGAACTTTGCCTTGGCTTCTTCAGCGGCCGCAGCGATCTTCTTGTTGTACTTTTCCGCATTGGCCTTGTAGAGATCCGCGTTGGCAGCGTCGATCTCACCGAGCTTGGCGGCGGTGGCCGTCACCACGTACTGCCAGTTCTCCGGGGAGTTCCACACGTGCGGATCGTGGCCTTCGATCTTGCCGTCTTCTTCCCAGGGGAGGAGCTTAGCTTCCGGGATAGCTTCGGCGGCCGCGATCTGGCGGTCACCGAGCTTCTCAAGCTGGCCCATCATCTTGTGTTCCATATCGTGGGAGGTCCACACTACAAGATCGGCCTTTTCAATGGCCTGGGTATCCTGGGTGGTCAGTTCCTGGGTGTGAGGATCACCGCCGGGCTTGACCAGGGTGGTTACGTTAGCCTCGGGGGCGACGTTGCGAATAACGTCCTCGAGGTAACCGGTTGTTGCCACCACCGACAGGCCCGCGGCCTTTGAGGAGTCGGAGGAAGCCGAATCGGATGCGCCCTTATTTTCGGTAGCGCAGCCGGTTAGAGATGCGAGTGCCAAAGCCCCGGCCGCGGCAATCGCGGCCAACTTAACAGAATGTTTCATGGTGTCCTTCTTCAATCACGAAAGCATGTAAGGTATGGGTTTCTTTACTCGGGACTCGAATATGTTAACTGATGCACGCATAAAGCACTAGGGTGAATCTGCGAAACATCGCGAAAAATCCCGGGAATCGCTGGGTGAAAAGTCAATAATGATAATTGCGTGCCTGGTAGCTGCGGTCCGGCTCGCGTAGGTGCGGCACCGTGGCTCGCTTGTAGTGGAACGCCGCCGTCGCTAGCTCATCTTCGCCCTTGCTTGTCCGCATGATGGACCGGGGTGGGGGCTATGTTCGGGGTGGGCTAAGCTCACAGCTATGCAGCAGGATCTCAAGGTACGGGTCCGGGCCGGTGCGGCCTGGCGATGGTGGCGCGCCTAAGAAGCGCGTCCTGCGGCGCAACCACGCCGCCCCAACCACTTGAGAGGAGAATCCCGTGCACCGGGACCTACCGCATCTACCTGAGCACCATGTCCCCGATGTGATATCCACGTATCGCTTGGCTACCACCACATTTTCTACCTCCACCCACGCGCAGCTGCGCTGCCGCTGGTGGAAAGCCGCCAGGGGGCGATGGCACAGCCCGCTTAACTTGGTACAGCCCGATTAGCATCGCAGTCCAGAAAAATGCAGTCCAAAAGTCTTTCCACACGTACGGAGTTGTCATGATTAAAGAAGCCATTATTAAAGTTGTCTCCAAGCAGGATCTCACCTACGACGAGGCCTATACCGTTATGAATGAGATCATGGGCGGGGAAAGCACCCCCACCCAAACGGCAGCTTTCCTGGCCGCGCTATCCACCAAGAATGCGCGCGCAGAGACCACCGATGAGATTTCCGGCTGCGCCACCGCCATGCGTGAGCACGCTGATTACTTCGAGGTACCCTTCCCCACCCTGGAAATCGTGGGCACCGGCGGGGATAACGCCCATTCCTTCAACATCTCCACGACCTCGATGTTCGTGCTGGCCGCCGGGGGAGTTAAGGTCTCCAAGCACGGCAACCGTGCCGCTTCCTCGCTTTCCGGTACCGCTGACTGCCTGGAAGCCCTCGGGGTGAATATCAACCAGGATCCGGATACCTGCCGGCGCCTCCTCAATGAGGTGGGTATGTGCTTCATGTTCGCCCAGCTCTACCACAAGTCCATGAAGAACGTGGGGGGAATCCGCAAAGAACTCGGTTTCCGTACCGTCTTCAATATCCTTGGACCGCTCACCAACCCGATCCACCCCGAATACCAGGTCCTCGGCGTGTACGACGAATACCTCGTCGAACCCCTCGCCCGCGTCCTCAATGACCTGGGTGTCCATCACGGTCTCGTGGTCTACGGCCAGGACAAGCTCGATGAGATTTCCCTCTCCGCACCCACCACGGTCTGCGAAGTACGGAACGGGGAATACCGCACCTTCGAGATGTCCCCGGATGTGTTTGGTTTTAACCGTGCTACCCCGGCTGATATGCTCGGTGGCACCCCGGAAGAAAACGCCCAGATCACCCGCGATATCCTCTCCGGCAACATCACCGGCCCCAAGCGCAATGTAGTTCAGCTTAATGCTGGCGCCGGTCTCTATATCGCCGGCAAGGCCCGCTCCATCGCCGCGGGCGTGGATATGGCCGGCGACCTTATTGACGACGGTAGTGCCTACCGCAAGATCGACGAATTCGTGGAGGCTTCACGTGCCTAATATTTTGGAGCAGATCGCCGCCGCTACCCGGAAGCGAGTGGCCCGCGATAAAGAACAGATACCCGCGGCTCGCATGCGTGAACTCGCCGAAGGGCTCGCCGCGGCACCCGCACCCGCTGCCGCCGCGCCCGCACTCGGGAGCGATCCGGCCAGTTTCCCCTTCGAGGCCGCCCTGCGCGGCCCCGGACTCAGTTTCATTTGCGAGGTGAAAAAAGCCTCGCCTTCGAAGGGAATTATTGCCGAAGATTTCCCCTACCTCGATATCGCCCGTTCTTACGAAGCAGCCGGGGCAGAGGCGATGTCCGTGCTGACCGAACCGCAATGGTTCCTCGGCTCGGACCGCTATCTGGAGGAGATTGCGCGCACCGTGACCACGCCCTGCCTGCGCAAAGATTTCGTGGTGGAATCTTACCAGATCTACCAAGCGAAAGTGCTGGGAGCCAGCGCGGTGCTGCTCATCTGCTCGCTCCTGGATACCGCGACTCTGCGCGAGTACCTCGAGCTGGCGCATTCCCTCGGGCTTTCAGCCCTGGTGGAAACCCACGACGCCGCGGAAATTGATTCCGCCCAGGCTGCCGGCGCCCGCATTATCGGTATTAATAACCGCAATCTCAAAGATTTTTCGGTGGATCTGGCCACGGTGGGTCAGTTGCGTACCCGTATCGATAGCACAGCGCTCGTCGTCGCTGAATCGGGGGTGCGCGGGGCCGCGGATGTGGAGGCGCTCGCGGCCGGCGGTGCCGACGCGGTGCTCGTGGGGGAGGCTCTCATGCGCAGCGCGGATAAAGTAGGTGTATTGGCCCAGTGGCGCCAGGCCGCGGCGCGCGTCGTCGCCCCCGCACAGGAGAAAGAGTAATCATGACCGCAGAACACACGATGGGAAGTTCCGCGCCGGAAACCGGCACCCCTGAGCGCCCGGGTCGTTTCGGGATCCACGGCGGGCAGTTCATCCCCGAAACTCTTATGCCGGCTATCGAAGAACTGGACGCCGCTTACCGGCACTACCGTGATGACCCGGAATTTAATGCCGAACTCACCGAGCTCTTCAATAATTACGCGGGGCGGCCCTCCCTCCTCTACTACGCGGAGCGGATGACGCGCGACCTCGGGGGAGCGAAGATCTACCTCAAACGTGAGGATCTCAACCACACCGGCGCCCACAAAATCAATAATGTGCTCGGACAGGCGCTGCTCGCGAAGAAAATGGGCAAAACCCGCCTCATCGCGGAAACCGGGGCCGGTCAGCACGGGGTCGCCACCGCCACGGCCGCGGCGCTCTTCAACATGGAGTGCGTGGTGTTCATGGGTGAGGAAGATACCCGCCGTCAGGCCCTTAACGTTTATCGGATGCGGCTGCTGGGTGCGGACGTGGTGGCCGTCAAATCGGGGACCGGCACTCTCAAGGATGCCGCTAGCGAGGCTTTCCGCGAATGGACGGGCCGAGTGAGTGACACCCACTACTGCCTCGGCTCAGTTATGGGTCCGCATCCTTTCCCCACGATCGTGCGTGACTTCCAGGCGGTGATTTCCCGCGAGGCACGCGCCCAGATTCTCCAGGCCGAGGGGCGCCTGCCCGATGCGGTCATCGCCTGCGTGGGCGGGGGCTCGAACGCGGCCGGTTCTTTCTATAACTTCGTGAATGATGCGGGCGTGCGTCTCATCGGCGCGGAGGCGGCCGGGCGGGGCGTGGATACCCCGGATACCGCCGCCACCATCGCCACCGGCACCGAAGGTATTTTCCACGGCATGAAATCGTATTTCTGCCAGGATGAATTCGGGCAGATCGCCCCGGTGTATTCCATCTCTGCTGGCTTGGATTACCCGGGGATCGGCCCCGAGCACGCCTACTGGCACGATATCGGGCGCGCGGAATACGTTCCGGTCACCGATGCGGAGGCAGTGCGCGCTTTCGAGTATCTTTCGCGTACCGAGGGGATTATTCCCGCGATTGAATCGGCGCACGCTCTTGCGCACGCCATGAAAATCGCCCCGGAGATGCCGGGCAAAATTATCATTGTCACGCTCTCGGGCCGCGGGGATAAGGACGTCGCGGCCATCGCGCGCTACCGGGGAGAAGATATCCATGACTAAACAGGTACCCATCGCCCGGGCTTTTTCCCGTGGCAAAGCTTTTATTCCGTTCTTTACCTGCGGGGATCCGGATTTAGGTACGACGGCGCAGATCATTCGAGCAGCCGGCCGGGCCGGTGCGGATCTCATTGAATTCGGCGTGCCTTTCTCCGACCCGACCGCCGAGGGCCCCGTCATCCAGGCATCCTCGGAGCGTGCGCTGCGCGGGGGAGCTACAACGGACAAAATTTTTGAGATGATCGGCCAGGTGCGCCCGGATCTGGAGTGCCCTTTCGTCATTATGACCTACGCCAATGTGGTCTTCTCCTACGGCCCGGAGCGTTTCGCGCGTCGCTGCGCGGAGGTGGGGGTTTCCGGCGTGATTCTCCCCGATGTGCCTTTTGAAGAAAAGGACGAATTCGAAGCACCACTCGCGCCCCACAACGTGGATCTTATTTCGCTAATCGCGCCCACTTCCGAGGATCGGATTGCAGCGATTGCGCGAGCGGCGCGCGGGTTCCTCTATGTGGTTTCCTCCATGGGGGTGACGGGCATGCGCTCGAATATCACCACCGATGTGGGTGCCATCGTGGAGAAGATTCGTTCGGTCACCGATACCCCGTGCGCAATCGGGTTTGGGATTTCTTCCCCGGAGCAAGCCGCGCGTATGGGCGCCCTCTCCGACGGCGTGATTGTGGGCTCGGCCTTGGTTTCCCGTATTCACGAACTGGCCACCGCCGGAAACAGCGCGGAGGAGATTGCTGCGGATATTGCCAGCCGGGTGAGTGAACTCAAGGGAGCGCTGGGCTAGGCAGCGTGGAGTGAGAACGCCGGTGCGCGTGGCGGAGCGAAGGTCCGGGTGCGCGCAGCGGCCGCGAGAGGACAGTGCGGTGAGCAACACGCCGGGCTCTCTTCCGCGGCCCGGCCCGCTCCGCGCGTCACCATGGAAGGGATGTTAACGTATTCGCGCCGCGTGGCGCTCGCTCTGGCTGTTATCCAGCCCGTGGTTCTCACCTGGATCACGGTGGTGCTCATCTGCCTGCTCGGCTACACCCTCACCGCGGCCTCCCCGCTGCTCGGAGATGTGACCTGGCAGGGCGCTGCGCGCCTGGGCGGCTCCCTGTGGCTGCTCGCGCTCGGCTCACCGCTGGTAACCGCGGGTGGGCATATCGGCCTCATGCCGCTGCTCCTCACTGCGCTCATCGCTTGGCTCACGGTGCGTTTCTTGCGTGCCATCGTGGTGGAAGACTGGTGGGACGTTGCTATCGCAACGTTGAGCGGGGCGGGAAGCGCCGCGGTGATCTGCCTCTTCTCCCTCCCGCAATCCTCCCTGCTTCACGCCCTCGTGGGAGGCGCGGTACTCGGTTTCCTCGCTAGCCAATGCGCCTGGCTGGAGCGGCCGGCCTGGCCCGGCGTAGCTATCCTCGAACGCGGCTGGCGCCTCATTGCGCCGCTGGCCGCTACCCTGGGCGCGGTAAGCCTCCTCCTGGTTCTTATCGCGCTGGCGCTTGGTTTCGGGCAGGTCCGGGCCTTGCACGCCGCCTACCTGACCGATCTCACCGGCACCATTCTCTTCACTCTCACCCAGCTGCTTTTCGCCCCCGCACTGGCGGTATGGGCACTGGCCTACGTGACCGGTGCTGGTTTCACGGTGGGCAGCGGAGCCGTCTTTTCGGCCCTGGGAGGTAGTTTTGCTCCCATCCCCGGCCTTCCCGTTTTCGGCCTGCTGCCCGATCCGGCGCTGCGCCCCGCCTGGCTTCTCATCATTCCCATCCTCATCGGTCTGACATGGGGTGTTATCCGCTCGCTGCGCCCGCGCGAGTGGGTGAGCGCCGCGGTGGGCGCCTTGGAACTTCTGGTCATTGTGGCCCTGGCCGGGCAATTCGCCACCGGCGGGATCGGCCCGGGCCGCATGCTGGAGGTGGGCACAGATGCCCCGCTCCTCACCGGCTGCGTGGCGCTCACGGTGCTGCTACCCTTCGCCCTCGGCTACGGGGCGCGTGACTTCTGGACGTGGGTGCGCGCCTGCTGGGAGCGTTACCGGGTGCGGCGCGCCCTGCGTGGCACCACTGCGACGGGGCACGACGACGCCGCCCACTTCACAGAGCCTACTTCCGCGGTCACGGTAACGCCCTCCGGTGCCGAAGCACGGGGAGGGGAGAGCGCGCCCACGGCAGCCACGGCGCCGGCCACACCGGCCGTGCCGGCCGCACCGGCCGTCACCACCGCACCCACTGCTCCTACCGCCACGACCGCTTCGGAAGCCGCAACTTCCCAGCCCGCTGCCGCTGACTGGGAAGAGAGTGGGAAAAGTGAGGAAAAATAACAGGAGAGCTGGGTATAGAGTGAAATAATGGCGCGCGGTTCCGCCTGAGCGGCCTAAAATTTTACCTATGCTTCAACCCAATACGCACGGGGCGCTCCTAGCTGCCGGCCTGTGCTCGCTGGCCTTCCTGGCGCTGGGGGTGCGCACTATCCCGCGCACCCGTCGCCTGGCTACCGCGATTCCGGTGTTCGCCATGGTGATATCGGCGGTATGCGGCGTCGTCGCTATTGGGGTGGGGATGAACCTCAACTTGCAGTACGCGAGCACGTGGAGCGATGTCAAAACCATTTTCACGAAAAGTGGGGGCAAGGCATCCGTGACCGCAGTAACGAGCGAGCTGCCCACATACGCTGGGCAATCCGGTGAGATCCCCATGCCCGAAGGGAAGGAATGGAAAACCGATTTCACCCCCGCCGGAGGTGGGGTGGTGAGCACGGTCTTCCGCGGCCCTGAGTCCGGCCTCGAACTGCCCGTATGGGTCTACCTACCCCCGGATTATTCCCCGGACCGTACCTACCGGGTGATCGTTATGATCCAGGGATTCCCCTCCCAGACGGAGAAAATCCCGGGCGTGCTGGATTTGGAACATACAATGCCGGCGAGCGCGCCGGATACTATCGTCGTCGTTCCCTCCCTCAATGTTGATAACCAACAACCCGATTGCGTGGATCTATCCGGGCGGCCCGCGGTGGGAACCTGGGTGAACCGCGACGTCGTGCAGATGGTACGCAAGAATTTCTCGGTTTCTGCCGATCGGCGCGATTGGGCCATTGCCGGGGCCTCCTACGGGGGTTGGTGCGCGCCGGTGCTCGGGCTTTACAATCCGCAAACGTTCGCCTCGGTGATTTCCTTTTCCGGGTACAACGTGCCGGTTATTGGCCTGACCCAAGCCCCCGGCCTGCGCGAACAATTCACCGTCAGCAATCTCATGAAAAAGGCGAGTTGGCCGCAATCCATGTACTTCACCGGGACCCGTACCGATAACGACCCGGTGGAACTGGCTCGCGGCGTGGAGGAAGTCGATAACCCGCGCCTGAAAACCACCGTGCACCTCGACCCGAACGGCGGGCATTCCTGGGATACGTGGAAAAAACAGCTCCCCGGGGCGCTGGACTGGTGGAATGGTGATCAGGCGGGCGGAACGAAAAGCGTGGTGGCCACCCGCGGTTGGATGACCCAAAAAACAACCGTTGCCGGCGCCTATGTGATTTTCGCACTTCTGGCAGCCGGAAGCGTTGTGCGCGGGCGCAGCTTGGTGCGCCGCCCCCTCTACGTGCCCCGGCACGCGGTGCAGACCCGCCGGCACGCCCTGCCGCGCGGCAAGGGGCGCTACCGGATACGGCGCTGGACCTGGGTGAGCCTCACGGTCGCCTGGGGGATCGTGGCCCTGCTCCTCACCGTCAATCTGAAAACACATACGGTTGAGGACATCCGCTTTATTGGTGCCTTCTTCCATCTCTTCACCATGTAGCGTCGGGCGGCGTTCCGCGCTGGGCGGGCCTTATGCGCAGGCCGCGGATAACCGCACGAGCTCGGGATATACTGGCCGATGTGAATGCGCATTTTTCCCACCCGGTGGTCTACTGGGCCTGCGCGGCCTGGATCGGCATCGTTATCGCCCTGGCTTTCCTTGCTGATCCGCACGTGGCCATCCTCGCGCTCGCGGGTAGCTTCGTGGTTCTCGCGGTGGCGCGCCTGACCCTGCCCACCGGCTACGTCCCCTCGGTGCGCTCGCGCATCACGGACGCCGCCACCCTCCTTCTCCTCGCCGCAGCACTCTTTTTCCTGGCGCGTTTCGCCCTCACGCCTCCCGTTATTTAAGAACGACGCCGCAGCGCCCCGGTGCACAGGGCTAATAGCCAAAAGTGGATCTCATGACTGCGTGTCCTTGGCTTTGATCCGGTCCGGAACTGCATGAACCGTGCCCGAAAACAAAGTGTGCGCGAGAGTACCGTTTCAGGGCGATTTTGTGTCTCTTATGCACATCCTGCGGGAGGCGATGGCCCGGACTCACACTGTGCCTAGCCGGACCGCCTCGCCTGACCCGCAGATCTGGACGACTGCGCTGGATCGCCGTGCTGAAACGCCGATCAAGGCCTCGCGCCGCGCCGGCGACTTACCCCATCTCCGCCGCCGCGCCGGCGAGGAGGGTATGTTTTTCCTGGATGTACTGCGCATGTACGACAAGAGAAGTACAGTTCTGAAAACAGATGCCCTCTCCCCAGCTGCTGGGTGTGACTAGTGAAGTATGTGAGATTCATGAGGCTCTCGCGGGAAGGGCGCCACCTCTCCCGCGTGTTCGCTTGCCGCTTGTTTCTGAGACGCGGTGGGGCTAGTGTGCGCGGGCTCGTCCATACTGGTGGAGTGAGTCCCTTAGCTATGAACATCATCTGGGTTATTGTTTTCACGCTGATCGGCGCGTTTTTTGCCGCTTCGGAAATCGCGCTGGTCTCCCTGCGGCAAACACAAATCGATGAAATGGCGGAAAATTCCCCCTCCGGGAAAACTATCCAGCGCCTGACCGCGGATTCCAACCGGTTCCTTTCCGCCGTTCAAGTGGGCGTAACCCTGGCCGGGTTCTTCTCCGCCTCCTTCGGTGCGGCCTCCATCGCCCCGGAGATCGCCCCTACGTTCCGCGCCTGGGGGATGTCGGAAAACGGGGCCACCACTCTGGCTTTTGTACTCACCACGCTCGTGATTTCCTATATTTCCATTGTGTTCGGGGAGTTGGTGCCCAAGCGCATCGCCCTGCAATCGGCGGAAACGATCTCCACGGTGGCTGCCCGGCCTCTCGCTTTTATTACCGCGGTGCTGCGCCCGGTCATCTGGTTCCTGGGCGCGAGCGTCAACGGGGTGCTGCGGCTGCTGCGCCGCGACCCGAAAGAGCAGCGCGAAGAAATGGGCGTGGCGGAATTGCGTGCCTTTGTAGCCAGCCAAGAAACAATCGGGACCGAGGAACGCGATATGGTCGTCTCGATGCTATCCGTTTCGGACCGCACCGTTCAGGAGGTCATGACGCCGCGTACCGAAGTGGAATTCCTCGACGCGGAACTTTCCCTCGATGACGCGCGCCCCCTCGTTACGGCCCTGGAGCACTCGCGTTATCCGGTGCGCCGGGGTGGGAACGACGACGACGTAATCGGCTTCCTTCACATCCGCGATATGCTCGCTCCCGCTCCCACGGCTCAAAGGGTGAGCGATTTGGTGCGCCCGGTGACCTTCTTCCCGACGGGTAAAGATGTGCTGGAAGCACTCTCGGATCTGCGGAAAGCCCATGCTCACCTTGCCATCGTGGTGGATGAATACGGCGGTACGGACGGCATCGTCACCATTGAGGACGTGATGGAAGAATTCGTGGGCGAAATCCGCGACGAATACGACCGCGAGGTTCCCAAGGTGCAGGTGCACGGGGGAGTGCGGGATATGGACGGGCTATCCACCCGCCCCGAAGTGCTCAAAATGCTCGGGGTGGAGCTACCCGAAGGGCCTTTCGATACCCTGGCCGGTTACATCATCGCCCAGCTGGGGCGCATGCCCAAGGTGGGCGATTCCACCCGCCTGGGCGCGGTGGAGCTCACTGTGCAATCTCTGGACGGGCGGCGCATTGACCGGGTGCGGGTAGACCAGGTGACCGAATCGGAGGATATCGCTATGGCCCGGATGGAAGGCCACAGCGAAGCCGGGCGGTAGCCTGCCGCCGTGCCGCCAGCACTAGCGGATCCCGCGCGAGCGGAATCGTACGGGAAGCGGGAATCGCACGGTGGCTGACGGTGGCTCGCCCCCCGGCGCTCGCGGTAGCGGTGCTGTTGAATCCTGGATATACCTTCACGGAGCTACTTGCAGTCTTGCAACCTAAGTGTAGAAAAGTAAAAAATACCATTTTTACGGAGTTATGCGCGTTTCTAATTTTCGCGACAGTAAAAATAATAGATAGAAATAGTTACTGTCGGAATGTATAGAAAACTAATTATTATGTATAAATCGACGGCGTATTCGGCGGGTAATCGAGCTATAGTGGGCTCGTTTCAGCTCGGTTGAATTTTGGTTACAAAAGACGTTTCACTCGAGACTTTAGTCACAAGTAGCTATCTATTACCGCGTAAATAAGCTGAAAAGTCTGACTACTACATGGTTGGTGCTGGAATTATCCTGAATGTGACACGTGGTGAAAGCTGTAGAAATTAGCTAAGGTAAATCAAGAAAGCGACTATGCGGTCGTATTCATTCCTATTCCTTATTGAACGTGAAAATGGTTTCGCGACGGGTGTGGGAGATCTGCCTGTAACGGTATCAATTGGTGAGGGGTTAGTAGTGAAGCTGATCAAACGAGCGGCTGCTGTTATTGCCGCGCTTGCTGTTTTAGCGGGGGGGGGGGTAGCCGCTCCTAGCCTCGCGTCACCCGATACTCCAGATGGGGGAGAAATACGCGCAACAGAGCGCAGCAGGTACCCCGTCGGCCCCAACCTCACCGCCACATGGGATTCCACCACAAAAACACTCACCGTCGCCGGCCATGGTGAACTCGACCGTAAACAGTGGATGGATCTGAAAGAACGGCACTGTAACACGAGTGGCGAAACGGAGCCCAAAAGAATAGTTTTCACGCCGGATCGTAATAAGGAAATTAGTTTTCCGGCAAACTCTAGCTCGTTTTTCTCTAAATGTGTCTCTGCGGAGATAGATTTTCCGACTTCCGGTATAAATACCAGCGCTGTGACCGATATGAGTCGAATGTTTTCGGAAGCAGCTATCGCAAATCCGGATGTTAGTAACTGGAATACGGAGAACGTCATCAGGATGCGAGGTATGTTCGCATACACGCAAAAGGCCAATCCAGATGTTAGTAACTGGAAAACTGGAAGCGTAAGCGATTTATCGTCAATGTTTAAGAAGGCAGCGGTGGCTAATCCCGACGTTAATAATTGGGATACGAAAAATGTAGTAAATGCTGAATCGATGTTTAGAGATGCTGTTTCTGCCGACCCCGACGTTAGTAAATGGGAGCTACCGAACATTCGGAGTATGAGGGAGATGTTTCGTGGTGCGGTTTCGGCTTCATATCTCGATATAGCAAAATGGCCACTGAAGCGCTTCTACCGAAACTACGAGGGGATACGGTACGCCTTTAATACTAAAGGGAAGACCACAGTACGCTTCTCGGAAACTGCTAAAGATCGGATAATTGCGGAGTTTAACAGTAAGGGTGATTTTTTTATTTTCGACGAAGAAACGAGATTCAATGTATACGAAGAAATTGATGGTGTGGCAGTTCTCGCGGAGGTAGACGATGAAAGCTTCTGTAGGAACGTAATAGGCACCGGGGCCGACGTATTTATTTGGCAATGCGTCGCACCTTCCGGTTTTAAACCTATTACTTATATTATTAGTCCTGACCCATTTATTGCGGCTAGTGCTAATCCTATTTTCCTCAATGTGGGTGATCCGCTACCGCCTCTCACATATCGTACAAATCCGGGTTCTGAGCGTTCTAATCTTCAAGGGGAGCTTTCCACCACCTATAAGCCTGGAGACCCTCCCGGGGAATACCCGATTACGCAGGGCACCCTCGGCCTAATTCCAGAGAAGGCTTCGGAGTATGGTTTCAGGTTCACTCCTTCCGTCGTAGTTGTTAAAGGAATTCCAGGTCAGCAACCCGAGCCGAACATAGAGACAAGTAGTTGGGTTGATGGTGCCAAGGACTGTAATACCCGGAAAGTCACGCAAACCCGGACTGTGACCACGACCCCATA
>NZ_JBHNSQ010000064.1:0-45298 GCF_059085665.1 Actinotignum sp. usb-actsch-213 | reverse complement strand
GTGTGTGTGGGGTGTTGCCTGGTTAGGGGCGGCACCCCACACACATTTAACCCGACGCGTTGCGTGCGCCCGAACTTCACGGTGGAAGTTACGGTTTCTCCACTCAACGTTGTGGAGGGAAGTCCCGTTCCTACCTTGACACTCACAAGCGAGCCCGAAGGATTCGCGCCATGTCTGGAAGGCCAACCTGCCCTGACGTACACCACGGAAACTACACCCGGTGAATATCCGATTACCCAAGGAACCGTGAAAGACAAAGCCGAATGTGCGGCGGGGTACGGAATCGCATTTAAGGATTCTACGTTGACCGTAACAGCTCGAGAAGTCACGCCACCGGCACCTACCCCGGTTCCGAGTACTGGCAATATGTTCTACGTTTCGAATAATTGGACAGCGACGGTTGCTGAGCATATGTTCTCCTACGGCCGCGCTGGTGACCAGGTGCTCGTCGGAGACTGGGATGGCGACGGCGTGGATACCTTTGCGGTGCGCCGCGGCAATACCATCTACGTCAAGAATTCTCTGACGCCCGGTGCTGCTGATCGGGTTCTGACCTACGGGCGGGTTTCTGACACCCTTTACATCGGAGACTGGGACGGAGACGGTATCGATACCCCGGCGGTACGCCGCTAAGTCTCCGTGACGCTCCGGCTGCGTCGTGTCCTAGCCGGGAAAGGGCCCCGCTCCGTTTCGTGAGCGGGGCCCGCTTCTATGCGCCCAGCCAATCCACGTACATAGCGACAGTTAGTCGGATGCGTCGCCAGGGCTCAACCTTGCCCTAAGGGTGTGGTACCGTCCGATACATGATTGGCACGCCGCCCCCGGATAGCGATATACACGCGGGTTGCTCGCGGGGGCTGGCTGCGCCGTCGTACCCTCAGGTACACGCGAAACGGAGGTAAGAATGAAACGTTGGGGAGCGCTGTGCGCGGTGCTCACACTCGCCCTGAGTGCATGCGGGACAACCGCGACAACAGAAGGGAATTCCCCGAAGCAGCCCGGTGCATCAGCATCGGCAGCGCCAGCGACGCCGCCCACGCCCACCACCGCGGCGCCCGTGCCCGATCCGCGTAGCCTCACCGGGATGGTGACCGTCGCCCCGCTCCCCGAACCGCATCCGAGCGTACCTGCCGCGGTCAATCTTCCCGTCACCATCACCGACGCCAGCGGTGCGAAAGTTACCGTGACCGATGCATCGCGGGTTGTCACACTCGATATGTCCGCCGCAATTTCGCAAACGCTTCTCGCCCTCGGGCTCGGGCAGACCATCGCCGGGCGCACCGTATCCGATACCGAGCCGAGCCTGGCGAACGTGCCGGTCGTCACCGAAAGTGGGCACAACGTCAATGCCGAGGCCGTGCTGCGCCTCGCACCCACCCTCATTCTTACTGACGGCACCATCCGCGGGGCCGAAGGCGCCCTCGCGCAACTGGAAGCATCCGGTATCCCGGTGGTGCGACTCTCGCGCGCCACGAAGTTCGACGACGCGCCCGCCCGCGCGGCCGAGGTGGCCCGCGCCGTGGGAGCGGGGCAGGCCGGCGAAGAACTGGCCGCACAGATCTCTACATCCATCGCGCAGGCGCGGATCGACGTAGCGCAGCTCGCCCCGGCCGATCCGCTGCGCATGGTCTTCCTCAATATTCGCCCGCAGGCCGGCCTTTTTATGTTGCTCGGGAGCGAATCGGGCGCCAGCGATGTGATCGATGCGGTGGGTGGGCGTGATATGGCCGGGGAAGCGGGAGTGACCCAGGCTCGGCCCGCCAGCCAGGAAGCCCTCCTCGTGGCTAACCCAGACATTATTATTGTTATGACCAACGGGCTGAGTGCGCTCGGCGGGATCGAGGCGCTCGAAGGACAGCCCGGGATCTCGCAAACCGAAGCTGGGAAGAAACAGCGTGTGCTTGCCATTCCCGATAACCTTGCCCTCGGCTTCGGTCCGCAAAGTGGCGATCTTATTCGAGCAATGGGCCAAGCGCTCTACACTGCCCAGTAGCGGGAATATGCCGGCCGGTAGCGAGAACACACCGGCCGGCAGGGGAGCATAACGCTGCCCGGCGGTAGGAACACATCGCCACTAGCGGTACAAGGCGGGCGGTCAGTGCGCCCGCGCGGTAGGACAGCACGAAAGGATAGTGAGAGGATGATCGTGGCCCAGCGCCCCAGCTCGCGCGGGGCGGATCCGATTTCCGCACCCGGACGCCGCGCCGCACTTATCGCGGCTTTCCTGCGCCTGGCCACCATCGCGGCGATTATTGCCGGTTACGTGACTGTGGCCCATGCGAGCGCGGGGGTTGTCGGTATAGCGGGTGGCACGGTGGCGCCGCCCGGCACTGGCCACCTGTGGCTCGCGGCCGGTTTCTTCGCGGTTGCCGGTGCCTGCGCCATTGCTGAACGTGTGGGGAGCACCGGTGCAGCTCGCGCGGAAGAACGCCGGCTGCGCGGTCTGCTTCTGGATCGTACTTTCACGCTTGCCCGCACCGGCACTCCGACGCCCTATACCGCCGGGCGTCTCCTGCCGCTCCTCACCGATAGCGTCGAGCGGATCACCAACTACCGGCAGGGCTACGTGGGTACCACCATCGGCGCGCTGCTCGCACCGTTCCTCACCCTTACCTTTATCGGTGTGGCCATCGACCCGGTCATCGGATTCGGTGTCATGGCGGCACTCCCGCTCATTCCCGCAGGTATCGGACTCTTCTTCCGTTTCTTCCGCCGCGCCTCCAGCGAGTCACGCCGCGCGCGTGACACCCTCGTGGATAGCTACCTCGACGCCATCCGCAATATGACCACTATCCGCCTCTTTAACGCCGGGGAACGCGTCGAAGCGGACCTGGCCCGCCGCGGGGAAGCTAACCGGCGCGCCATTATGCGGATGCTGGCCGGTAACCAAATTGTCATTATTGTTATGGACGGCCTGGTCGGCCTCCTCCTCATCTGCCTCACCGCCGGGCTCACCACCGCCCGCGCCGCGCACCTCGCACCGTGGCAGGCGCTCGCCGTGGCCTTGCTCGCGGTGGTGCTTCTCGAACCGCTTTCGCAGGTGGCCGGATTCTTTTACATCGGCATGGGTGGACGTGCCGCCCAAAAAGCCATCACTCGTTACCTTTCCATCGTTCCGCGTTATGGGAACGACGGCGCAGCTGCGGCTCCCAGCGCTGTTGCGAATGACGGTGCGCCCCGGAACGACGGTGTACCCACGCCAGCGAGCACGGCCCCGCTTATCGCCGTGAATAACGCGGCGGTGAATTACGGGCGGGAAGAGGTGCTGACCGAGGTAAACCTGCGCGTGGAGCGCGGGGAGCGCCTCGCGATTGTGGGCGTGAGCGGAGCCGGGAAATCCACCCTCCTCGCCCTGCTGCGCGGCGCTTTACGCCCGCAGGCCGGGAGTGTACAGGTAGCCGGGGTTCGGGTGGATGCCGGCAGTGGTGACCTGGCGCAGCTGCGCGCGCGCAGCGCCGTCGTCGCTCAAACAACGTGGATGTTTACCGGAACCATTGCCGATAACCTGCGTCTGGCACGTCCGGATGCCACCGCGGCTCAGATGTGGGATGCTCTTGAGCGGGCCCAGGTGGCTGCAGACGTGGCGCGCATGCCGGCCGGAATCGATACGTATCTCGGCGAGGATTCCGCGCTGATTTCCGGTGGGCAGGCCCAGCGTATCTCGCTAGCGCGGGCATTTTTGGCCGGCCGTACCCTGTTGCTCCTTGACGAGCCCACCGCGCAGGTCGATGTGGAATCCGAGGACCGGATTTGCGCGGCGTTAGCGGGGCTCGGGCCCGAGTACACGCTCGTTATGGTCACGCACCGTCCCGCGCTAGCTGCGCTCGCTGATCGGGTGGTGCGAGTCCGCGACGGAATTCTCGAGGAGGTCAGCGATGTCCACGCTGAATAATAAAGCCGTGCGCGAGGATAACGGCGCTGCGCTGCGCGGGAATGATGCGCGCGAGAGCGATGGCGCCGCGCCGGGGCTGCGCACCGTGCTGCGCTGGCTGCTTTCCCTCACCCGCCCCGTTCACGGTCCGCTCGCGCTCTCCACCCTGTGCCGGGCCGCCGGCCAGGTGGCTGATATCGGGCTTTTCGCGGTAGCTACCTACGGAATGGTGGCGGCCGTGAGCAGCGGCGGGGGAGCGGGTTTCCTCTGGCTCGTGGCCCTTCTCGCGCTCCTCAAAGCGGGCCTGCGCTACCTCGAACAATTCACCGGGCACTACGTGGCTTTCCGGGCCCTCGAGCTGCTGCGTACCCGCGTTTTTGCCAGCCTGTGGCCCAAGGCCCCCGGGATTATGACCCGCTCGCGTTCGGGAGATATGGTTGCCTCCCTCACTCGCGATATTGACCGCATTGAAGTGGTCTACGCACATACGGTAGCCCCGGTAGTATGCGCCTACGTACTCACCCCCGCCGCGCTGCTGGTGGGCGGCGCGCTGCTCGGGTGGAACGCGATGGCGTTACCGGCGGTGGCCACGGCGCTCGCACTTGCGGTTATCCCTTACGCGGGCACCCGGCGCGCGATTGATGCGACGACGGCGCAACTAGCCGCCCGCGCCGATCTGACCGCGCATGTGACCGATTCGCTGTACGGCCTCGAAGACGTGCTCGTCTTCGGGCGCACTGCCGACCGCATGGAGGAAACAGCCGCCCTCGGCGCGAAAGTCGCCACCAGCGGGTCCTTCCCCGCCTGGGTGGCCGGGCTGCGCCGCGGGGCCAATATTCTTGCCGCCGGGATGAGCGCGGCGTGGATTATCGCGGCGGGTCTGAGCGACCCGACTATCTCACTGCCGCTCGCGGCGGCTGGCGCGGTGGCGGCCCTGCGGGTATGGGAAGGCCCCCAGGCTCTCGAAGATGCGGCGTCGTCCCTCGATGCTTCGCTCGCGGCCGCGCGGCGTATATATACCCTCGCGCACGCGCCCCAACCGTGCCCGGACGGCCCCGGTATCCTCATGCCCGAACGCGGCCTATCCGTAGAATTCGACGACGTTCGCTATACCTACCCGGAGCGTGAACGCGAGGTGTTGCGGGGGGTGAGTCTGCGCATTCCGGCCGGCTCCCACACCGTGCTGGCCGGACGTTCCGGCTCGGGTAAATCCACCCTGGTCCATCTGGTGGAACGCTACGATGACCCGGCATCTGGGACGGTGCGCATCGGTGGGATTCCCACCACGGATCTCAAAGTCGCCTCGCTGCACGCCTGCGTGGTGGGCGTTTCCCAAAAAAGCCAGATCGTGGCCGGGACGATTGCCGATAACCTGCGCCTGGGAGTCCCGAGCGCCACCGAAGTTGAACTGTGGCGTGCCCTCGCCGTAGCAGGGCTGGAGGGCGATGTGCGGGCCATGCCGGAGGGCTTAGCCACCCGGGTGGGAGGCGGTACCTCGCACGGCCGACCCACCGGATACGCGCTTTCGGGAGGGCAGGTGCAGCGGCTGTGCTTGGCCCGCGCGGTGCTGATGCGCCCGGCAGTCCTCATCCTCGATGAATTCGCCGCCGCCCTCAATAGGGAACTCGAAGCCGGAATTCGAGCAAATCTTCGCGCCGCCCTCCCCGATGCAACCATTATTGAAGTGAGTCACCGCCTCGATGCGGTGCACGAAGCGGATACCGTGGCCGTGCTTTCGAGCGGGCGCCTGGTGCTGACCGGCCCACCCGCCGACATCACCGAAGCCCGGGTACGCGAAGCGGTGCGGGAAAGCGGCGCGGGAAAGCGGCGCGGAGGTGCCCGGTGAGGCGATTCCGGAGAACGGTGCCACGCATCCGGGGAACGCGGCGAATAATGCGCCCCGCGCGCCGCGCCATTAGCGCTCCGTACAACATTAAGGCAAGATAGACAGGATGAGTGGACAGCGCGGCAACCAGCGGCACGCGGCCACCGCGCTCCCCGCGGTGACTGGCGCGCCAGTCATGCCCGCGCTCCCCGCCGGAATTAAAGCGCGCCGCCGCCGGGGTGTCTGGACCTTCCTCATTCTCATCGCGCTCCTTGCGCTGGGAATGCTCCTCTCCGCCCACCTGGGCCAATTCCCCGTGACCGTGGGGGAGGTGGCGCGCGGTATCGCCGCCCGTTTCGGGCTGGCCGCGCCACCGGAAGATCCCCTTGTTATGGCGGCGCTCTGGAATATTCGCTTTCCCCGTATCTGCTTAGGAATCCTGGTGGGCGGGGCGCTCGCGGTGGCCGGCGCTGTTATGCAGGCGGTTTTCTCCAATCCGCTTGCTGAACCGGGAATTATCGGGGTCTCGTCCGGATGCGCTTTCGGGGCCGCTCTCACCATGGTCTTTATTCCCGGGGCGCTGGGTGGGTTATCGGTACCGCTGGGCGCCTTCGTTGCCGGGCTTGTCACCTCCGCCACCGTCTACCTGCTGGCGCGCTCACAGGGGCGAGCTGAAACTCTCACCCTGGTGCTCACCGGCATCGCGGTGACCGCGGTGGCTTCCGCGCTTACCTCCATCGCCACCTACCTGGCTGATACCAATGCCCGCGAACAAATCGTGTTCTGGCAGATGGGATCGCTGGCCGGGGCTTCCTGGTTCCAGGTGGCCGTGGTGGGCGCGGTGGTCGGCATCGGTATCCTCGGTGCCCTCGGGCTGGCCGGCCGCCTCGACCTGCTCAGCCTGGGGGAGCGGGAAGCCGGGCACGTGGGCGTGAACGTCGCGGCCTTGCGGGCCGCCGCCATCGTCCTCACCGCCATCCTGACCGCCGCCGCTGTCTGTTTCGCCGGGGTCATTGGCTTCGTGGGACTTATTGTCCCGCACGTGCTGCGCCTCCTCATGGGGCCGATGAACCGCATGCTTATCCCCGCCGCGCTGCTGGGCGGGGCGGTGCTCCTCACCTACGCCGATCTCGCGGCCCGCACCCTCGTACCCTTCGCGGAACTCCCCATCGGGATCTTCACTGCCCTGGTGGGTGGCCCCACTTTCTTTATCCTGCTGCGTAAGAACTTGCGAGGTGCCCGTGGTTGATCTTTTCTCCGCCGCGGGTGGGCCGGCCGGGGAACTCGTGGCTGAGCATCTCAGCTTCGCCTACGGTACCCACCGGGTTCTCCACGACGTCAGCATCACCGCCCAGCCCGGGCGGGTTCTCGGGGTGCTCGGCCCCAACGGTACCGGCAAATCCACCCTGCTGTCGCTCCTCGCCGGCGATCTTGCCCCCACCTGCGGGCAGGTGCGCATCGGCGAGACCTCCGTTTCCTCCCTTTCCTGGCGGGAATTGGCGCGCATGCGTGCCGTTATGCCCCAAAACTCCACTTTCCCCTTCGCCTACCTGGTGCGCGACCTGGTAGCCATGGGCCTCGGATCCGGGAACGGGGCCGGCACCGCCCGCGCGGCGGACGCCGCTATTATCGACGCCGCTCTGCGCGCCGCCGATGTCACCCACCTCCAGGATCGCGACGTCACCCGCCTCTCGGGCGGCGAGCAGGCCCGGGTCACCTTCGCGCGGGTGCTCGCCCAGCGCGCCGGGGTGGTGCTCCTCGATGAGCCGACCGCCGCCCTCGATATTTCCCACCAGCAGCGTCTCCTTGAGCTGTGCCGGCGCCTGGCGGCCGGCGGGCATACCGTCGTCGCCGTGCTGCACGATATCCAGCTGGCCGGCGCGCTCTGCGATGACGTGGTGTTGCTGCGCCACGGCCGGGTGGAGGCGGCTGGCACCCCGCGCCAGGTACTCAGCTCGGAGCTACTGACCCGGGTCTACGAATGGCCGATACGAGTGGAGACGCTGGGCGATGGGACGATCGTCGTCGTTCCCACCACCGCAACCACGTCCGCAAAGTGAGAAGGCAATTCTCACTACGTGGACATAGCTAGACTAAGGACGACGGCGGCACCGCCCGCCACCACAACACACGATACGAAGGGGAACTATGGCGCAGCTGCGATCGGCAACGTCAACAACGGGCCGGAATATGGCCGGGGCGCGGGCGCTCTGGCGCGCTACCGGGATGGGCTCGGAAGATTTCGGCAAGCCGATTATTGCCATCGCTAATTCCTTCACCCAATTTGTTCCCGGGCACGTGCACCTACGTAATGTCGGGAAAATCGTGGCGGATGTTATCCAGGCAAACGGCGGGGTGGCGCGCGAATTTAATACCATCGCTGTGGATGACGGCATCGCTATGGGCCACGACGGCATGCTCTATTCGCTGCCCAGCCGCGAAATAATTGCCGATTCCATCGAATATATGTGCAATGCGCATACCGTGGATGCCCTCGTTTGCATTTCGAATTGCGATAAAATCACGCCCGGCATGCTCATCGCCGCCATGCGCCTGAATATTCCCACTATTTTTGTGTCCGGTGGGCCCATGGAGGCGGGCAAGCCGGTGGAAGGCGTCGTCGATCATAATATTGACCTCATCGACGCTATGGCCCTGGCCGTGGACGATTCCATCACGGACGATGAACTCGCGCGCGTGGAGGAAAACGCCTGTCCCACCTGCGGTTCCTGCTCGGGAATGTTCACCGCGAATTCCATGAATTGCCTAACCGAAGCGCTGGGCATGTCCCTGCCCGGCAACGGTTCCACCCTTGCCACCGCCACCCGGCGCCGCCGGCTTTTCGAAGAGGCCGGGAAACGTATCGTTGCGCTCACGAAACGTTTTTATAACGACGACGACGCCAGCGTGCTACCGCGCAATATTATGACGAAGGCGGCTTTTACCAATGCCATGTCCATGGATGTGGCCATGGGGGGCTCCACCAATACCGTGCTTCATATTTTGGCCATTGCCCAGGAAGGCCATGTGGATTTCACGCTTGCGGATATTGATGCGCTCTCGCGGCGAGTGCCCTGCATGGTTAAGCTTGCCCCAAATTCCACCGAATTCCATATTCAGGACTTCCACCGCGCCGGCGGGATTCCGGCGCTGCTCGGGGAAATGTACCGGGCGGGGATGCTCGATGATTCGGTGCACTCGGTGCATTCCGATGATCTGAAATCCTGGCTGGAAACCTGGGATATTCGCGGGGTGGCGCCCTCGGAGCAGGCCCGTGATCTTTTCAGCGCCGCGCCGGGGAATGTGCGCACTACCCGCGCATTTTCGCAGGACTCCACCTGGGAAAGCCCGGATGTGGACGGGGAACACGGGTGTATTCGCAGCGCAGATCACGCCTATACCGAGGATGGCGGGCTGTGCGTCCTGCGCGGGAACCTCGCGGAAGACGGTGCGGTTATTAAGACGGCCGGAATTAGCGAAGAGCTTTTCCATTTTGAAGGACGGGCCCGAGTGGTCGATTCCCAAGAGGCCGCCGTCGAACTTATTTTGTCCAAGGCGGTGGAACCGGGCGATATTGTGGTGATCCGCTACGAGGGCCCCAAGGGTGGGCCGGGAATGCAAGAAATGCTCTATCCCACCTCCTACCTCAAGGGCCTGGGGCTCGGGAAGGTCTGCGGGTTGATTACCGATGGGCGTTTTTCCGGGGGAACGTCAGGGCTGTCCATCGGGCACGTTTCCCCCGAGGCTGCCGCGGGCGGCAATATTGCGCTACTGCGCGAAGGGGATCGTATTATTATCGACGTTCCTACCCGGCTGCTCGCCATGGATGTATCCGAAGAAGAATTGGCTGAGCGGCGCGCCCAGATGGGGGAGCTGCCCTGGCGTCCCGAGAAGCGGGACCGGCATGTTTCCAAGGCGCTGCGGGCCTACGCCATGATGACCACCTCGGCGGATCGCGGGGCGGTGCGGGTGGTGGACGGCCGCGTGGACTAAGGCGCCACGGTGCGCGCCGGGCTGCGGGCCGGGCTGCGGCCGGTGGTCACGGCCCGGCACCTCCACGGTGCCGCGTTCACACGAGCCTCGGCGCGGTGTTCGTTACTATTCGTTACTCGTCGAAGGCCGGGCTGAGCTCGTGGGGCGGCTCCATAAGCCAGTGCCGGTCCGTGATCATGCGCGCGGCGGCCACCCCGGCACCCACCGCGCAAATCACCAGAACCACATTCGTGAGCGCGCCGGCGGCCTGGGCAATCTGCCCGGCATTAATGGCGTGCAGGCCGCGGAAAAATACCACTCCGGGAATCATGACGACGACAGCCGGGACGCTCAGCGAGACCCGGGAAAATCGGGTGCGGCGAGTGAGCAGATGGGCGAGTACCCCGGCGCCCAGGGCCGCGAGGAAAACCGCGGCCACATTATAGAAGCCGGCATCCTGGGCGCTGAGGCGCGCGGCGTTGACAATCGCGCCGATAGCGCCGGCCAGCAGCGCCGCGCCCTGCTCCGCGGTAAAGAGCATGGCGAAACCGTAGGAGGCCACGAAGGTTGCGGCGCCGCGCGCCAAGGCCAACCACGGTTCGGGGATCACGTAAGCGGCGTGCGGGGCAATATCGGTATCGAAGAGGACAGTGACCACCCACACCGCCATCCCGGCGGCCAGCATGAGCATGGTGACATAGGCTCCGCGGGTCAGGCCGGCGGAAAAATCAGCGCGAATAGTATCGAGCATTGCGGTGACCAGCGGGAAACCGGGAATAAGAAAAAGGAGTGCAGACACCACCCCGGCTTCGTGCACCACCGCGATATGCCACGCCGCTTCGGCCACCCCAACCGTGGCCAGATACAGTACCGCGGCTAGCGCTCCTACCAGGAACCAAATCCCGAAGTGGTTAACGAGGCGGCGGGCTAACCAGCCGCGCACCGCCTGCCCCGCGCTCGCCGCGAAGAAGACCGCGGAGCATTCCACCACCCCGCCCCGGTTGAGGAAACAGAAACAGGCGCAGGCCACCCCGGATACCAGGGCGAGCAACCATGCCGGGTAGGTGCGCGCTCGCGTGATCGCATCGTCGAGCGTGTTTGTCACCTGCGTGGGAGTCGAGCCATCCGGAAGGGTAGCAATGGCAGCAATAAGCGCGTCAATACGGGCGGCGTTCACCCCGAGGGCGCGCTGCTCTCCGGTGAGAGTGCACACATCCCCGTAGCCGTAGCAGGTGACTGTGATTTCGGTGAAGGATACCTGGGCGTGGGTGGTACGAATTCCCAGGGCGTGGGCGGTGCGTTCCATGGAATGTTTCACTCGGTAGGCGGAGGCGCCGCTGGCGAGCAGCAGGAGGCCGGCGCGCAGCACCGCGCGCGCGGCGTAGCGCAGGTGGCTAGGGTGCTGCGGCGCAGGAGGCCGGTGCGAAAACGTCACGCGTCCAGGGTACGCTTCCCGAAACACTCCGGAAAACTGTCCGAACAATGAAACCAAAATCCACGATGTGAGACAGATTGATCTTTTTAGTGTTTGTGGAGCCCGCTCCGGTAGTCTGAAGGGCATGGCTCAGATTCTTCTTATTATCGTAGTGAGGTAGCGCGCACCACCGGTTGCGCGCTCCCCTCACGTGAGGGGATTTTTTATGCGCCAACCGCCACAGCTTGCCACCCCGCTTGTTATTTGAGGAGAACAGGCCCGAAGAACCAGGTGAATCAGGTTGAAGGAGGAACCATGGCCGCATCCGAGATGAATGCATCCGCGATGGGCGCGTCGGCCGCGTCCCATCGGGACCATCCCGGTGAGATCCGCGAAAAAATGGACGGCGCCCGCGCCATCGTCCGCACCCTAGCGGAACTCGGTGTTGATATTGTCTTCGGGCTGCCCGGCGGAGCCATTTTGCCCACCTATGACCCGATGTACGATAGCAAGTCACCCCGTCATATCCTGGTGCGTCACGAACAGGGTGGGGGCCATGCGGCTGAAGGCTATGCGCTGGCCACGGGGCGCGTAGGTGTTGTTATGGCGACCTCCGGGCCGGGGGCAACGAACCTCGTCACCCCGCTGCTCGATGCCAATATGGATTCCGTCCCGCTGGTGGCGATCACCGGGCAGGTGGGGGCCGCGGCCATCGGAACCGATGCCTTCCAGGAAGCCGATATCGTGGGTGCCACCATGCCCATGGTCAAGCATTCTTTCCTTGTAACCGACGCCGATGATATTCCGGCACGCCTGGCCGAAGCCTTTTACCTCGCGGCGAGCGGACGCCCCGGCCCCGTCCTCGTGGACATCGCGAAATCCGCGCAGAACCAAGAAACAGAATTCGTGTGGCCCCCGCGCTTGGACCTGCCCGGATACCGCCCGGCCGGCGAGCCGGATCCCGCGGCGGTACGCGAGGCCGCCCAACTTATTGCCACTGCCAGCCGGCCCGTGCTCTACGTTGGGGGTGGGGCGGTGCGTGCCCGGGTTTCCCGCGAGGTCACGGAGCTGAGCGAGCTCACCGGTGCCCCGGTGGTCACCACCCTGCCCGCCCGCGGCACCGTACCTGATTCCCACCCCCACAACCTGGGGATGCCGGGTATGCACGGTACCGTTCCCGCGGTGGGGGCGCTCCAACGCAGCGATCTCATCGTGGCGCTGGGCGCGCGTTTCGATGATCGCGTAACCGGGGCGCTTGACGGTTTCGCGCCGCAGGCGAAAGTTATCCACCTTGATATCGACCCGGCGGAAGTGTCCAAGAATCGCACCGCGGACGTGGCGATTATCGGGGATTTGGCTCAATCTGTTCCCGCCCTCCTCGCGCAGGTGCGTGCAGCTCGCGAGCAGTACGGGGAAGCGAATCTGGAACCGTGGTGGGGCTACCTCAACCGCCTGCGGGAAACCTATCCGGCTGGCTACACCCCCACGGATGATGGCCTCGTCTCCCCGCAGTACGTCATCGAACGCCTGGGCGCGGTGGCGGGAAGTGAGGACACTATCTGGGTGACCGGGGTGGGGCAGCACCAAATGTGGGCCTCGCAATTCCTGCGTTTCGAGCATCCGCACCGCTGGCTTTCCTCCGGGGGCGCGGGCACCATGGGCTACGGCATTCCGGCAGGTATGGGCGCGAAAGTCGGCCAGCCCGAGCGCACCGTGTGGGTGATTGACGGCGACGGCTCCTTCCAGATGACCAATCAGGAATTGGCTACCTGCCGTCTCAATAACATCAATATCAAAGTGGCCGTTATTAATAACTCCTCGCTGGGGATGGTGCGCCAGTGGCAAACTCTGTTCTACGAAGGTCGCTATTCCTTCACCGATCTGGAAACCGGGAATAACACCCGTCGCGTTCCCGATTTCGTCAAACTTGCCGAGGCCTATGATTGCGCGGCCTGGCGCGTGGAGAAGAAGGACGACGTCGATACCGCCATTCGGCGCGCTATGGAGATAAATGACAGGCCCGTCGTTATCGACTTCATTACCTCTCCGGATGCGGAAGTGTGGCCGATGGTCGCCGCCGGGGTATCCAATGATGAGATTATGTACGCCAAGGGGCTGCGCCCCGAAGTGGATGAGAACTTCGCGTGAGTAGCGGATTACAGCCGCTCGAGCCGCCACGAAAGGAAGGATAACAATGCCGCAGCGCCACACGCTCTCCGTACTGGTGGAGAATAAACCCGGAGTGCTCACGCGGGTGGCCGGGCTCTTCGCCCGCCGCGCCTTTAATATTCATTCGCTTGCCGTGGGAGAAACGGAAAACCCGGCGCTCTCGCGTATTACCGTGGTGGTCGACGCCGCGGTACAACCCCTCGAACAGGTGGCCAAACAGCTCAATAAGCTGGTCAATGTCATCAAAATCGTGGAATTGGACAGTGAGGAAGCGGTACTGCGCCGCCTCGTCCTCATTAAAGTCGGCGCTGATGATACGACCCGCGCTCACGTGGTGCAGGCGGTGGACCTTTTCCGCGCCCATGTGGTGGACGTGGTGCCGGATGCTGTCACCATTGAAGCTACCGGGTCCGACCGCAAGATCGGAGCCCTGCTTGCCGCCCTGGAACCCTATGGGATTCGGGAAATTGTGCAGTCGGGAACCGTGGCGCTCGGGCGCGGGGCGCATTCGCTCTCCGAACGGGTTACCGCCGATATGGCGGGTGACCCGGGGGACTTCCCGGAAGCGCTCGCCCGCGGGCGCATCTAAGCCAGAGCGGCGCGCGGCCAGCTGGCGGCGTCGTCGTACTTAATACGGCCCTGCCCGCAACGCGGTGCCGTCACCGCAACGAAACCGAAACCGAAAAACCGTAACCGCGGGGCCTGACCCCGACCCAACAAAAAGGAGAAAAACATGGCAGAAATCTTCCATGATGCCGATGCCGATCTGTCCCTCATCCAATCGAAGAAGGTTGCCATTATTGGCTACGGTTCGCAGGGGCACGCCCACGCGCTCAACCTGCGCGACTCCGGTGTGGACGTGGTGGTGGGTCTGCGTGAAGGCTCGAGTTCCGTGGCGAAAGCGCAGGAGCAGGGCCTGACGGTGCGTTCCGTGGCCGATGCCACCAAGGATGCCGACGTCGTTATGATTCTGGTGCCGGACCAGACCCAGCGCGGGCTGTGGGCCGCGGAAATCGAACCGAATCTCAAGCCCGACGCCGCGGTGTTCTTCGCCCACGGTTTCAATATTCACTACGGTTATATCAAGCCGGCTGCCGGCCACGATGTGTGCATGGTGGCGCCGAAGGGCCCGGGGCATACGGTGCGCCGCCAGTACGAAGACGGTCGCGGGGTTCCGGTGCTCGTTTGCGTGGAACAGGATGCCTCCGGGCAGGCCTGGGATGTGGCGCTGTCCTACGCCGCGGCGATTGGCGGTACCCGCGCCGGCGCCATTAAGACCACGTTCAAGGAAGAGACCGAAACGGACCTCTTCGGTGAGCAGACCGTGCTGTGCGGCGGGGTTTCCCAACTCATCACCTACGGTTTCGAGACCCTGGTGGAAGCGGGATACCAGCCGGAAATGGCCTACTTCGAGGTGTGTCACGAACTCAAGCTCATCGTGGATCTCATTAACGAAGGCGGGTTGACCAAGCAGCGCTGGTCCTGCTCGGATACGGCCGAATACGGTGATTATGTATCCGGACCGCGCGTTATCACCCCGGACGTCAAGGAGCATATGAAGGAAGTGCTGGCCGATATCCAGAACGGTTCCTTCGCCAAGCGCTTCATCGACGACCAGGATGCCGGCGCCCCCGAATTCAAGAAGCTGCGCGCCGAACATGAAAGCCACCCGCTGGAGGCCACCGGGCGTGAGGTGCGGTCCATGTTCGCGTGGAATACCGATGTGGATGCCGATTACACCGACGGACAGACCGCCCGCTAAGCGCGGCTGTTGCCGTTCCCAGGTGGGGCGGCTAGGATGAGCGCCAGTTAACCGGCCCGCTCGCGGCAAGGTACCGCGGGTGGGCCGGTTTGTACGAGCTGAGTTCTACTGTGAGAAAGGCCGCAGATGCGTCGTCGTTCCGCTTTTGCTTTCCTCGGGGTACTGGCCTTCGGCCTTGCCGCCTGCACCGATACGTCCGATGCACCGGGGGTGAAACCTACCGTGGCCGCGACCACCGATAGTACGACGGCGCCCAGCGGGCCCACCGCCAGCGCGACTCCGAGCGCGAGTAAAGAGCCCGCTCATCTGGTTCCTATCCAACGCGGAGCCAATGTGGTCACGGAGAAAATTCCCGCGCCTCTTGATCAATGGGGTGGTATTTCTATCGGGTCTGATGGGGTGGCCGGAAGTGTCAATGAAGGCAAGCCGGTGGTGCGGGTGTATTCCGATTATTGGTGCCCCTGGTGCAATGACCTGGTACGCGACCACGGTGAAGAACTCATCCACATGGCGAAAGCCGGGAAAATCACCCTGGTCTACCACCCGAATATGCGCTTCGAAGAATCGCCCTACAGTGTCAAGGGTGAGCAGGCCGAAGTGTGGTTTGCGGTGAACGCCCCGGATAAATACCTCGATTTCCACGAGCTGCTCTACAAAGAAGGCTCGATCCCGGTGGTCAAGCACGTGGATCGGGCTGAACGCCAGCAACCTGACCCGGCTCTTATCGAAGAATTTGCTACCCGGGTGGGTCTGGATAACGCGCAGCTGGAGAGCTTGCGTGCCACGTTGGCCGGTGATGAGTACCTTCCCCTCCTCAAGCAACTGCGTGAACAATTCCTCGCTGACGGAATGAAGTACATTCCCGCCGTTGTTATTGATGAAAAGCTGGTGAGCGACCCGAATAACGGCAACTTGGACCAGTTCCTCGCGCCGCTAAAGTAGGTCGGCGATAGTGCAGGCTGCGGCGTGCGCAGGCCGAAGCGGGCGAAAAACTGTCGTAGCGGCGTGGCACAATAGAGGCCATGAAAGCCATTATGACTGTGACCGGCGTGGATCGCACCGGGATTATCGCGGCCGTCTCCGCTGAACTCGCTCGCCTCGGGGTGAATATCATCAACGTTACGCAGACCCTCATGGATGAGTACTTCACCATGATCCTCGAAGTGGCGCTCCCGGAGGGTAGCTCCATCACCCAGGTGCAGCAGGCCATGGCGGAGCTGGGTGCCGCTGAAGCACTCGAGATCCACGTGCAGGCGGATTCCATTTTCCGCGCCATGCATCGCGTATAGCCCGGTTCGGTGTATAGGCTGGCCCGGTGCGTATCACGCCGGCCGGCGCACAGGAACCGGCACGGCAACGTGCACGGGAACTACGCACAGAAGCGAGACTGCGTACAGGAACGGGAGAATACCTATGTATGCCAGCAGTGAGCCCACTGCCCAAAATATTCTGGAAACCCTCGCGATGATCCGCGAGGATCGCCTCGATATCCGTACTGTCACCATGGGGATTTCCCTGCTGGACTGTGCGGATTCGGATGGCGAGCGCGCGCGGAAACGGGCCCGCGCCCGCATTATGGAGCGGGCCGCGCGCCTGGTGCCCGTGGCGCAGGAAATTGAAGCTGAACTGGGTATCCCCATTATTAATAAGCGCATTTCCGTGACTCCGATTGCCCTGGTGGCCGCGGCAAGCGGGGAAAAGGACCTCACCCCGTGGGCGGTTATGCTCGATGAATGCGCCCGGGAAATTGGCGTGGATTTCGTGGGTGGGTTCTCCGCCCTGGTGGAAAAAGGCATGACACGCGCGGATGAGGCGCTTATCGATTCCATTCCCGCCGCGCTGGCCGCCACATCGGTGGTGTGCTCCTCCGTCAATATCGGAACCTCGCGCGCCGGAATTAATATGAGCGCGGTGGCGCGCATGGGGGAGACCATCTGTGAGCTCGCCGCCCGCACGGATAAAGGCTCCGGGGCTGCTCGGCTGGTCGTTTTTGCTAACTCGGTGGGGGATAACCCCTTTATGGCCGGGGCTTTCCACGGGGTAGAAATGCCCGATTGCGTGGTTTCCGTAGGGGTATCCGGGCCGGGTGTTATTACCCGGGCGATTACTGCCGCAGAGGGTGCATCCTTCGATGAACTCGCGGAAGAAATCAAGCGCAGCGCTTTTAAAATCACCCGTATGGGCGAATTGGTCGGTCAGCTTGCCGCGCAGCGCCTCGGGGTGCCTTTCGGGGTTGTTGATCTTTCTTTGGCTCCCACGCCGGAAGTGGGTGATTCGGTGGCACGCGCCCTGGAAGCCATGGGCCTGGAACGCGTGGGTGCCCACGGCACTACGGCGGCCCTCGCTCTTCTCAATGATGCGGTGAAGAAGGGTGGGCTCATGGCATGCTCGCACGTGGGTGGGCTCTCCGGTTCCTTCATCCCGGTCTCCGAAGACGAAGGCATGATCGAAGCCGCGCGGCTCGGCGCTATTAGCCTGGCTAAACTCGAAGCCATGACCGCCATTTGCTCGGTGGGCCTGGACATGATCGCGGTGCCCGGGGATACCCCGGCCGCCACCATCGCCGGCATGATCGCCGATGAAGCGGCTATCGGCATTATGAACTCCAAGACCACCGCTGTGCGGGTCATCCCCGCTACCGGCTTGAGCGAAGGAGATACCGTGGAATTCGGTGGTCTGCTCGGCAGCGCGCCGGTAATGCCGGTAAGCCCGTACTCCAGCGCGGCCTTCATCTCCCGCGGGGGTACCATCCCGGCGCCGGTGCACGCTTTCAAAAACTAGGCACCCGCGGTGGTACCCGGCGTAAGGGCAGGGGCCGGGCCGGGCGGGGCGGGCAGCGGTTAGCGGGCGCGAATAATCGCGGCGATGCCCTGCCCGCCGCCGATGCACAGCGTCACAAGCGAGTGCTCGATCCCGCGTTCGCGCTGATTGAGAAGGGCACGCAGAGAAATAATCGCTCCCGAAGCGCCCACCGGGTGGCCTAACGCAATCGCCCCGCCCAGCGGATTGACAATCTCCGGATCCAGCTCCGCGTCGCGAATTACCGCAATCGCCTGGGAAGCAAAAGCCTCATTGAGTTCCACCCAGCCAATATCCGCCCGGCTCAGGCCGGTGCGCTCGAGCACTTTCTCAATAGCCAAGCGCGGGGCATAACCCATATATTCCGGTTCCACCCCGACGGTCGCCACATCCACCAGCTCACCCAGAATATCTACACCCGCCGCAATCGCATCCTCTTCCCGCATGAGGACAAGCATGGCTGCGCCGTCGTTAATCCCGGAAGAATTACCGGCCGTCACGGTACCGTGCGCGGCAAAAACAGGAGAAAGGTGGCTGAGCGTTTCGACCGTCACCCCCGTGCGCGGATACTCTTCAGCAACGACGACGCGCTCAGTGGGCTCCCCGGCATCAATCGTGAAAGGAACCCGCTCCTTATCAAAAGTCCCGGCTGTGATGGCGGCCTGGGCACGGGCTTGGGACTGGGCCGCAAAAGCATCTTGCTCGGCGCGTGAAATACCGAATTTTTCCGCGACCCGCTCCGCGGTCCAGCCCATGGGCCGGCCTGAGAACGGATCAGAAATCAGTGAAAAAGTGCCGTCCACGTGCTTCGGCCCGTCGAGGTGACCGGCTCGCGAAAAATCCATCACCGGCTGGCGCGTCATATTTTCCGCACCGCCGGCCATAACGATGCGCGCGTCCCCGGAGCGCAGCGCGCTCGCCGCGCTGGCCAGAGCCTGCACCCCGGAGCCACACACCCGGTTGACGGTCAGGGCAGTGGAGGAGGCGCGTGCCCCGGCGGCCAGGGCGATACGGCGGGAAATATAGGCATCAGCACCGGTCTGGCCCACGCAGCCCACCACGAAATCATCCACATCCGCCATGGAGATACCCGCGCGCTCCGCGGCGGCGCGTGCTGCCGCCGCACCCAATTGATGCGCGGGAGTATTCGCGTAGTAGCCGCGGAACTTGCCCGTGGGAATGCGAGCACCGCCGACAATGACGATAGTGGAATCGAACGCCATAACCTTGCCTCCAGAGATTCAAGAATTCAATTCTACGAGGAGAGGAGCGCCGGCTCCAGGAGACGTACCTAACCTCCCGAAAGAGCGCATCTCCACGCTGTCACCCCACACGGGAATATCTCATATAGTGAGAGATTTGGTCTCACTAGCTGGACGACTCTCGTATACTCATCCATATGCGCGCCTCTATTAATCTTGCTGTTATTGCCGGAGATGGCATCGGTCCGGAAATCGTGCCCGAAGGACTAAAAGTGCTACGCGCTGCGCTGGTAGAAAGTGGCACGGAGCTGAGCGTGACCCCCTATAGTATCGGGGCGCAGCGCTACTTGGATACCGGGGAAACCCTGAGCGCTGCGGATCTGGAGGCGCTGGCCGGTCATGATGCCCTGCTGCTCGGCGCCATTGGGGATCCACGGGTGCCCGCCGGAATCCTCGAGAGGGAGATCCTGCTGCGGCTACGCTTCGCCTTTGACCACTACGTCAATTTACGACCCAGCGTGCTCTACCCCGGGGTTCCCACCCCGCTGGCGGAGCCGGGAAATATTGACCTAGTGGTGGTGCGCGAGGGAACCGAAGGCCTGTACTCGGGCAACGGAGGCAGTGTTCACCGCGGTATGCCCACCGAGGTGGCAACGGAAGTATCGGTAAACACCGCTCACGGAACTGAGCGTTTGGTGCGTTACGCCTTCGAGCTGGCCGCATCCCGGCCCCGCCGCCACCTCACTCTCGTCCATAAAACCAATGTGCTCGTGCACGCGGGTGGGCTGTGGCAGCGCACCGTGAACCGCCTGGCCGCGGAGTACCCGAGTGTAAACGTTGATTACTGCAATGTGGATGCTGCCACGATTTACCTGGTGACCGACCCGCAGCGTTTCGATGTCATCGTGACAGATAACCTCTTTGGCGATATTCTGACCGACGAAGCCGGGGCGGTAAGCGGGGGCGTGGGGCTTGCGGCGTCGGGAAATATTAACCCGGAAGGCGACTTCCCCTCCATGTTCGAACCGATCCACGGGTCAGCGCCGGATATTGCGGGGACCGGGAAAGCGGATCCGACGGCGACAATCGCCTCCGTGGCGCTCATGCTGCGCCACCTCGGGCTGGTGGGGTCGGCCGCGCGTATCGAGGCGGCTATCAGGGCGGATATGGAAGCGCGCGCCGCGGCCGCGGCCACCGGAGCGCCGTTGTACCGCACAACCACCCAGATCGGTGATGCTATTCTCGCCGCTATGGAAGATAACCGTTAAGGATCACCACCAAGAAAGAAGGACTCAGGTATGAGCGTTCCGAGCACTCCGGAAGAACTGGAAGCCGCCGCTACCACTCCCGCGCCCGCGGATAGCCTCGCGGGGCGGTTCGTTGTGCACCCGAATGAGCACCCGGCCAGCGAAGAAGAGGTGAGCCAGGTCCTGGCCAGCCCCGGTTTCGGCCGCTACTTCACCGATCACATGGCACGGGCAACATGGACCGCGGAAAAAGGCTGGCATAACCACGCCATCGTGCCCTACGGGCCGCTCAGCCTGGACCCAGCCGGCTCGGTGCTTCACTACGGCCAGGAAGTTTTTGAAGGCCTGAAAGCCTACCGGCACGCGGACGGATCGCTGTGGCTGTTCCGGCCCAGCTACAACGGGGCGCGTCTGAACTTCTCCGGGCATCGGCTCGCTATTCCGGAGCTGCCGGTAGATGATTTCGTGGCCTCGCTGGTGGATCTGGTGCGCCAGGATCGGCGCTGGGTTCCGGGAGCGGAGGGCGAATCTCTCTACCTGCGACCCTTCATTTTTGCTTCGGAAGCTTTCCTCGGGGTGCGGGCGGCCGCGGCCTACGAATACATCGTACTTGCTTCGCCGGCGGGGGCGTATTTCCCCAACGGTTTCCAGCCCATCAAGGTGTGGGTAGAGCCTGATTACCACCGCGCCGGCCCCGGGGGTATGGGCGCGGCGAAAACCGGCGGGAACTACGCCGCCTCGCTGCTGCCCAAGGTCACCGCGAGCGCGGCCGGCTACGATGAGGTTCTTTTCCTCGACGCCGCAACCGCCACGAACCTCGATGAGCTGGGCGGGATGAACGTCTTTGTGGTCTATGCCGACGGTAGCGTGGCCACCCCGAAACTTACCGGCAATATCCTGCCCGGTAATACCCGCTCGTGCATTATGCAGCTGCTGCGCCGCTCCGGAGTTGAGGTACGCGAAGATACTCTCGCTTTGCGCGATGTGGTGAGCGGTATTCAGGACGGGAGCGTGGCGGAAATGTTCGCCTGCGGGACTGCCGCCGTAGTGACTGCCATCGGCCAGCTCACCGGGGAAGATTTCAGCGTTGAGCTGCCTACCCACACCGTTGCCCAGCGGATTTACGAAGAGCTCACCGGCATCCACAACGGTACTCGCGAAGATCCCTTCGGGTGGATGTATCGGATCGCTTAGCGGGGTTGGGCGGCGTTACGCGCGGCGCTGGGGTGAGCGACGCCCGCGGGGTTGGGCTAGTTCGTTTTGTGCTTCTGGGCTCGATACTGGCGCGGCGGCGGGACGAGGAAACAACCGGCACCAGCGGCCACCGTCACGGTGAGCGGAGTGGGGAAGAGGTCTTCGCCATCGACCGCCGGAATAAGGTCGGGCATCTCCAGGCGAACACTGTTTACCTGGATTTGAGTGACGATATCTTGCAGTTTGGAGAAATTTCCGGTGTAGATATTGCGGAGGTTGCGAGCCGCGGTGCGGCGCGATACCGGGCCGACGACGGTAAGTGCCAGCTTGCCGTCACGCGGATCCGCGTGCGAGCACATTCGGATCCCGCCTCCGTAACTGCGGGTATTGCCAACCGCGCACAGGGTAGCTTCTAGGGTGAAGGGTTCGCCGCCGTCGATGCTCAAGGTGAGTGGGGTGGTGCGCATGGCTGCGACTTCGGCAAGAACCGCGAGGAAATAGGCGGCCGAACCTCCCGGCCACCGAATCTCCTTCGCCCGCGCGTTAATGCGGGTATCGATACCCGCGGCGAGGATTGAGGCGAAATAGCGGCGCTCGGGTTGGGAAACACCGTTTACTTCGCGGGTGGCCAGGCCAAGGTCGGTCATCAGTGTATATCCGGATGCGATGACCCGGGCCGCTGCGCGCACATCGAGGGGAATGCCCAGGCCGCGCGCAATATCGTTCCCGGTTCCGCCCGCGACTAAGCCGAGCGGCTTGCCGGTGCCGGCCTGCTCCTGCACGATGAGATTCGCCAGCCCGTCCCCGCCGCAGGCCACCAGGGCGTCAATGCCGGGATCGGCCAGTGCTGCCCTGGCGTTCTTACGAGTTTCCGCGACGGTGGTGGCGTAGTTTCCTACCACATCAACGCCATGTTTGAGCAGTTCGGCTGTGATATGGGCAGCTAGAGAAGTGGCGCGGCCCTTTCCCGCGGTCGGGTTGGTGAGGAGGACGACGCGGCGGATCTGGCGCTGCCCCTCCGGATAGCCGTTGTGCTGGTGCTGCTGCGCCGCAGAATCTGACATAGTGGCAAGCCCTCTTTCCCTCGGTGGTGGTGGCGCGCTCCGAGCCTCATGATTCCCTGCCGGGGCCGCGCCCGAAAACACCGCTCACAGGTGAGCACTGTTCCCTTATCGTAACCGAGCTACGGAACGCGCGCGCTCGGTGTCCGCTAGGCTGGCGGTATGACAATGACGTATCGCCCGGTAGGGAAGTCCGGCCTGATGGTATCCGCCGTCGGCATCGGTGGTAATAATTTTGGCCGCGCCCACACACGAACCGAAACACAAGAAGGCACGAATGCCGTCGTGCGGGCCGCCCTTGAAGAAGGAATCACCACCTTTGACCTTGCCGATGTGTACGGCAAAGAACCTGGACTTTCGGAATTAATGTTCGGGAGGGCGCTGCGGGAAGCGGGTGAGCGGGCCCGCGACGTCGTCGTGATAACAAAATTTGGTATGGATATGCGGGGGCGCAACGGCGCGGATTACGGGGCGCGCGGTTCGCGACGCTACGTGACGCGGGCTTTGGAGGCATCCTTGCGCCGGCTCGGCGTGGAGGCGATTGACCTGTATTTTTATCACACGCCGGATGGTGTGACGCCGCCCGAGGAGACGCTCGAGGCGCTGTCGGATGCGGTGCGGGCGGGAAAGATTCGGTATTACGCGACGTCGAACCACGCCGGCTGGCAGCTTGCTGACGCTTCGCACCTGGCGGCTGCTCGGGGGCTTGTGGGCCCGATTGCTACAGAGTCGCATTACAACTTGATTGATCGGCGCGCAGAACTCGAGGTGGTTCCGGCGGCGCAGCGGTTCGGCCTGGGAATTTTCCCGTATTTCCCGCTGGCAAACGGGTTGCTGACGGGTAAGTATCGGCGCGGTGCGGCTCCGGAAGGCTCGCGGATTGCGCACTCGAAGGCGGCACTGCTGGAGTCCACGGACTGGGATCAGATCGAGGCTTTTGTTGCGTTCGCGCAGGGGCGCGGCTTGACGCCGGTGCAGGTGGCGATGTCGTGGTTGGCCGCGCGTCCGTGCGTGGCCTCCGTTATTGCCGGTGCGACGACGCCGCAGCAAGTCCGCCAGAATGCAGCCTCCCTGGTGTGGGAGCCGAGCAGTGCGGACCTAACTGAGCTCGACGCGATTTTCCCGCCGCCGGAGAAAATCGCGCTCTTTTAGGGCTTGTGGGGGTGGCCGTCGGGCTTGGAAGATTGGCAGAAGTTCTCATGTGTGTTGGTTTTCCAGGTTCGCCTCCATCGACTAGGCTCGTAGCGAGCGGTTTTCCACGCCAAGGCGTGGGTATTTCAGGGTCTAGTGTCTTGCTTAGGCAGGCCGCTTTTCCCCGCGTGAGCGGGGGTAACAGTACCTCTTTTGCGTCATTGTTCTTGTGTTTAGCTTCGCATTAGCGGAAGGGTTTATTATTTGAACGGGTCAAGGGTATTGGTACTGTACTTTCTTTCTGGTAGTCTCGTTTCATCTCAACGAAAAGGGAGTGTGGGAAAGTGAGCTGACCGAGGGTTTCTTCCTTTTGAGTAGATAAGGACATCTGGATTATGCCGAAGAAATTTGATCAGGAAGCTAAGGATCGTGTTATCCGCCTTGTTGAGAAGCGGATCCTCGCCGAGAGCATATCCTTACAAGATGCTTGCAAGGCTGTGGCACCCAAATTTGATGTTTCGTGGCACACAGCCCGCCGATGGGTTCAGCAAGCCCGTAAGGACGGGCCGGTCAGGTGGGTGGAAGAAGACGTGCTCGCGGAGAACATGCGTCTACGCCGGGAGAACCAAGAACTACGCGACGTCAACGAACTCCTGAAAGCCGCTTCGGCTTTTTTCGCGTGCCAGGCAGGGCACCCGCATCAGAAATAATCACGGCCATTGGCAAGTAGGCGGTTGACGGTGTGGTTGTGAATTAATCATAGGTGTGCTGTTTGGGGAGTTTCCATGACAATCACGGCACACTGGTTAAACCTGTTTCACTCTCGAAATCCACGAGAAATTGCTTTGGAATACGCTTGCCTGAAACATGGTTATATAAGCGCTTACGCTATCAGTTTCTGACTTAGTAGTCACCAGATGCGCTTGCATCAGTCATTCCGGTTTAACGCGTTCTTGATAATTTCCCGCTTGCGCGGGGAAGGGTTACTGTCGCTTGCGTGAGGTGGCGCGGGCCACTGCATGAGCGCGGCGAGGTCATCAGCGACGCCGGGCGGGATAGGATCACGTCCGGATTCCCAGGCGCGCAGGGTGCGGGGTGAGACGTCGAGGGCCGCGGCGCATTGCTTTACTGATAGGTGCAGGCGGCGCCGGCTAGCGGCGAAAATGTCTTTATCCATGGTTCAATGCTACTTATATACGGTGATAGGGCACCGTAGCGCCCTATCAATGGAATTTCCCCCGCTCGCGCAGGGAACAGACCACGCCCAAGCGTGGCTACGTGTCATGGGTGGAATTACCCCCGCTCGCGCGGGGAAGAGATTCGGTACCCTGCCGGAGACCAATCTTTCTGGGAATTACCCCCGCTCGCGCGGGGAAGAGCGCATTGCGCCTGTAACGGTATTCTCTTATGCCAGAATTACCCCCGCTCGCGCGGGGAAGAGGGCCGCGATACTCCGAATTCCGGCAGATGCCAGGAATTACCCCCGCTCGCGCGGGGAAGAGGCCGACCAGGTGGAGCAGCGGAATCGCGAGATGGAATTACCCCCGCTCGCGCGGGGAAGAGTCGTCCATAGGTCGCTAAAGAATCCCTTAACGGGAATTACCCCCGCTCGCGCGGGGAAGAGTAAGCCTGCTCATCATGAAGTGACATCTTCACGGAATTACCCCCGCTCGCGCGGGGAAGAGCGCGCGGCGCCCGCATCGCCGTGCAAGGCGTAGGAATTACCCCCGCTCGCGCGGGGAAGAGAATTGTTGTTGCCGTAGTAGGCGTCGCCCACGGGAATTACCCCCGCTCGCGCGGGGAAGAGTGAACCGGATCCGTTCCTGTTGTGCTTCAATCGGAATTACCCCCGCTCGCGCGGGGAAGAGGGTATCGTCCCGGACGGCTTCAACGTGATCGTGGAATTACCCCCGCTCGCGCGGGGAAGAGAGATCGCCGAAGAGCTCGCCATTAACACCGACGGAATTACCCCCGCTCGCGCGGGGAAGAGCGCTTGCGCCATCCGCAGAGATAGGGCAGCGTGGAATTACCCCCGCTCGCGCGGGGAAGAGTATTCACGCTCAAATTGAACGGCGGGCATTTGGGAATTACCCCCGCTCGCGCGGGGAAGAGCTAACCCCCTCACCTGGATTACCCTTGCAATTAGAATTACCCCCGCTCGCGCGGGGAAGAGAGGCATTGCCGCGCTGCGCCATGCTCGAAACAGGAATTACCCCCGCTCGCGCGGGGAAGAGTCCGCCTGACCTGGTTGTTTATCTGCGGCGGACCCGGAAATCGCAATGGAACAGAGTTCCAGATTTGCGGCTCGCCGGGAGATGCGCCGGTGTGCTGGGCACAGCAACCACGTCAGTTCCCACCCCTCAAATTTAGCTTATTTCGCCCTACCTATCTTTATCGGACACAGGATCGTGCTCTCGATGATCCCGTTTGACTATAGTGACCGTGCGCTTGCGAACCCGGCTTCTCCGTTCGCGATGAATCGGTGCAGCGCTAACCGAATCAGGAGAGCTGAGCGAAGCACCTGGTAGATCGACGTCAACTGCTTCCGTAGCAACTGCATCCTCCGCACCCGTCCCGATAAGTAGCATGCCGTCCAGATCAAGGACTGGGCGACTGCCGGTTCCCGTACTGCGCAGCACGAAGCCTTGCTCACGGGCGGCGTCGTTATAAATAAGAGTGAGGCTGCCGGAACCAGCGGCGGATACGGCACGTTCCCACAAATTGTCCCGCACTCGCGCGGAAACAACTCCCACGTATAATCCGGTGGTAACCTCGGAAAGAAACCTGCTCAAGTATCCGCGCAGGTGATCTGGGATGGCGACCGCATTAACAACAACGAACAACACAGCCTCCTTATCCGTACTGGATGTGGCCGGCGACTTCGACGTTATTACCGGAGATGAGTCGGTCGTCGTCACGTGCGGGGAGGAAAGGCTGGAGGATGTCCATGATGGTGGCGAGCATATCGGGAAGAATTCGGTGCTCCACGATAGCTCTGCGCACCGCTTTGCGGACCGCCGTCATGGGGTCGTCTTCGCGCGCCGCCGCGAACACCAGAGGGATCGTCACGCTCGGTTTGTACAGATCCGCGAGATCAAAAAGTAAGGAGCGCGCATCACCGCGGTGAATAATCCCCAGCGCCGGGTTGATCCCCAGCGCCGCACACACGGAAGCTGCGCACCCGTAGAGTATTGAATTCGCCAAGTTCAGGCCGGCATTGACCGGGTCGTCCGAGGAAGTATCACGTGCGAAGCTCCCGGTTCCATATTTTGCTGCCATCGTGCGGTAAGTATTGCGCATGAGCTGCCCCTCCAGCCCGCGCATCGTTGCAATAGAACTACCAGGCGCATTCTCCACCCCCAGCTGCTTTTTGTAGAGCACCAGCGCGGCTTCGCGCTGCCGGGCTTCATTACTCGCCAGCCGGGCTTGTGCAATGGCCCATCGTGCGCTCGAGGTGAGCGGCGTGGCGTGGGTATACAGGGGCACGCCTCCTCCGCCGGTGATAAGAACGGTGGTTCCCGCACGGGCACAGGAGGTCAGCGCTGCGCTAGAAATTGAGGTTCCGGGGCCCAAGGTAAGCACTGCTAACCCGGCTACCGGGAGTTGGATCGCCCGGGCACGGGTGCCTTCCAAGGATCCATTCTTCCCTTCCCGGCCGGCATCGTAGGCCACCACGCCCGTGCGCGATTGGCGGATTTGCACGTATTCGAGGTAGAGGAAGGAGACCCGGTCCTCAAGGCGCACCTGCTCGCTCGCCTTGATAGTGCGGAAGGCCAGAGCCTCATCTGAGTAAGCCATGTTTACTCCTTCCCGGTGGCGGACTGTGCCGGTGCGCCCGAGCAGTGGGGATCCGGAATGCTACCCGGCACAACGAGCCCGATGAGCGGATCGTAATGAGCTGCGCCGTCGTTTAAAACGTGGTAGCGGCAGAGTAGCGACGGCGCATTTTCAAGCGATGTCGCATCCGTAAACAGTGTTTTCGCACGACCCGTAACCGTGACCGGAACGGACGCACGCAAAGCGCTGCGTATGCCTTCACGGTCACTGCCGCGCAGCTTCCCCAAATCTTCAGGGGCACCGGTCCACGCGCCGGGGATAATATCCGGATCACCGCATACAATCAGGCGGGTGGTTTCTACTTCGATGAGTCTGGTTGAGCGCTCGTCCCCGAGGTTTTTATCACGCTGCGTCATGGCAGCGAAGGATTTCACCTGGGAACTTTCGCTCAGGCACTCCTTCATATCGTACGTAGCGTTCCGAGCGCGGATTGCCGCCAGCGATTTCTTCGCGAATTCATTGAGTTCATCGGGTTTATCTTCCTCAATATCCGCCAGCAGCAGGGTGCCAGTATCTACAAATTCCTGGCAATCCTCCGGGATTCGGATGTTGTTGTGTTCTTTGAGCCATTTCTCCACGCGCGCAAGTTCGCTGGCTAGGTACGGTAGCTGTTGCCCCTCGCTGCCATTAATAGCGACGACGGACACTCGCGGCCCGCTCAGTCCCGGCACTCGGGTGGCGCGGTTCGGATCGGCGGAACGCCACAGGCGCCCGGCACGCTGAATGAGGGATGCGGCCGGGCATAGCTCGGTGCGAAGCAGGTCGAGGTCAATATCTAGGGAGGCTTCGATTGCCTGGGTTCCGATAACCGTGAGCGCCGCGCCCGTGCTACCCGAACCGATTTCGTGTTCGAGGAGTTCAGCGTTACGACGGCGATGCTCAGCTGTCATGCGGGAATGGAGGATAACAACGTTGCCCTCGGCGGCGAGCGCTCGGGTGAGTTCCTGGGCACGCGCAACTGTATTGCACATGACTCCGATGCGGGCCTGGGGGTAACGCCGCCGCTGGTCACGCACCCAATCGCGGTGCGAACTAACGAGCTTGCAATACTTTTCGGCACTGCGGTCAATAGTGAGGGTACGGGGCGGGCCGTCGGGGCGAATACTCCGCAGCTGGGTTCCGGTGGTATCCAGGTTTTCCAGGAGGGGGAAGTGCGCTTCGCCTTGCGGGGGTTGGCCCGTATACGCCTCGAGGTAGGTGGCGCGTTGAGCGGAGGCGAGGGTGGCGGAAAGGAAGGTGACCCGGGTGTTCGTGGCGCGCAGCCAGAGCAGAAGGTTGCTGAGGAGACCGCTCTGGTACTGATCGAGGGTATGGACTTCGTCCACAACAACGTGGGCATTGGCCAGGGCGAGGAGCCGCAGGTGTGTCCATTTTGCTGGTAGGGCGCCCAGAAGTGCCTGGTCCACTGTGCCGACGCAGACGGGTGCCAGGAGGCGGGAGCTTCCGGAGCGAACGAAGTCGGTGGGGAAAAGACCGGCTGTGCTAGTGCCGTGCCCCGCGGAGGTGATGCTGGCTTTGCCCGGGGCTTCGCTGCGGTCATTCCCCATGGTGACCGGTTGATTATAAAAATCTTCGGTGGAGGCGAGGGAATGCGCGAGCGAAGCCACATTTGGTGTGCCTGCATAGTAACGCTGGATACGCCGCATGAGCGCATTCGAGGTAGCTTGGGTGGGAAGCAGGAAAATAAGGCGTTCGTTCGCGGTGGCGTGTCGGAGTAGAGCCGCTTCGGTTTTGCCGACGCCGGTGGGGGCCATGACATTCCAGAGTCCGCAGCCTACCCGGGTGGCTTCTTTCTGGAGCGGGCGCGGGGTGCGCTTTCCGAGGATTGCCCGCTGGCTTTGCTCTGTGGATTCCCAGCCGTGATACACCCCAACGGTTTCTTCGACGCGGGCACGGGCGCGGGCGCGGCATGCGGTGATCCACCCGGTTGGGTCATCAAGGGTGAGTTTCCCGGCCGCGAGGAATTCCTGCTGGGCGGCCACCCATTCGGTTCCCGAGGCAATGCGGTCGGCTAGCACGGTGAGGCCGGAGAGTAAGATTGTTGCGGTGGGCGAGAGTTCAGCCTGGGTTATGCCAATGCCTTCTTCCAAGCAGGAGATAAGATCATCGGCGAGGGCAAACCAGCCGGTTTCTTCCATGTCTTCGAAAAGGTAGTTGGTCTCTTCACTGTTCCAGGATGGGGTCTCGAAATGGCCATGATGGCCGAGTGCTGGGATGTATTTCCACGACGGTACTGCATATGCATCGGGAATGATCGCCTTCCGATGCAGTAGCAGCGCTGACATTTTCTGATGGTGGCGGATATCAGGAGCGTAATCCTCACAGAAGTTTCGAGACCACTCGGAAATGTCACCAAGTTGAGGTTCGTTAGTACGGAGCGCGGTCCGAATCTCATCCCACTGCGGCCCCTTCTGGGTTTGCTGGTATTGGAATACCGGACAGGCTTTTCCTAGGTCATGAGACCCGGCCACCCATTCCACCACTTCCCGTTTTCCCGCAGGTCCGAGAACTGTGCGCAGACCGGGCCTCAGCCAAGTTTCGTAGAGGACTCCGGCAGTAGTTGCGGTATCCAGCAAGTGGGCGAGAAGTGGGTAGGACGTTTCCGTACCGCGCTGCTTTGCCCATACGTTGGGGTGCGTGCGCATCACGATAGTGCCTGTATGGAGAGAAGCCCGCAACCGTAGCTTTTCGCACGTCCAACCCCGTTGGTTTGGGCGGTGAGTAGTGCTTCGCTATCTCCCACGGTGGCAACTCCGTTGATCGTATCGATCTGGACGGCGCGTTTGTTTTTTCCCGAACCGGTGGTGAGAATTTCGCGCCGCGCGTCAATGATCTCTGTATTCGTGAGGGCGGGGGCTAGTTTTGCGCTCAGCCATTCAGAGAGGCTTGGGACCCCAGGTTCAGATTCCTCACCGTCAAGCGGAATTGACCGAGTTCCCCCGGTTCCAATGCGTTGAATCGCATTGATTGCGATGCGGAACGAAACTGGAGTTCCAGCCGGGAGTTCCTTGAGTTCAACCTCTTTCATCGCGGCCTCGTGGGGGAGGTTGAGTTGCGGAACCGGCTCGCGGGATTGGATAAGGAAGAATGGGGCATCTCCGGGAACGTGATCCAAGCGGAAAAGAATCCCCATCTCCGCCCGGGGGTGTTCCGCGCCGGTCTGTGGGAAGAGTGCCATGATCGCGCGGTGGCGTACTTGCGGATCCTTCAGTGTCCATCCGCGCTCTGGCTTGTGCAGGGCCACGCGTGAGAGAAGGGTATGCACCGGTACTTTTGTTAAGAAGATCGGTTGAGGTTCCGATGTGTGTTGATCTGCCATATTCGTCTCCGTCGACTAGGCTCTTAGCGAGCGGTTTCCACGTCTAGCGTGGGTATTTCAGGGTCTAATGGATTGCCTAGATAGGCCGCTTTCCCCGCGTGAGCGGGGGTAACAGCGTTTTCGAGGCTGGATTTCTCCCTTATCTTGAGTTTCATATTAGCGGAGAGAACCGTAAATGTAAAGACGGGTCAAATGGATTGACAACGCCTTCTTCTCTTGTTAGTCTCGTTTCATCTCAAAGGAGAGGAAGCATGGAAAAAATCAATGCTTTGACGGACATTCCGTTACTGGTTACGCTACGCGGACGATTATCGGTTCGTGATGCGCTTCTCGATGCTCATATTCTAAAAGGGTCCTCCGACAAAAAAATGGGCCGCGAACCGGTGGTCCTGGATAAAACTGTCCCGGGCTATGTGTATGGTGCAGAGTTGCGACTGTTAGCGGCGGTCGTTGCCGTGGTTTTAAGGCAATCTAATCATGCTCATGGGGATCCATTCCGGATCGACTGGGAACGCATTCTTTCGGAGGGTCTTGAACCCGAGGCGATTGACAAAGCTATTGAAATACTCGCACCGGGGTCTTTGTTATTCGATGACCGGCAGCCGTTTATGCAACGGCCCGTTGAGCCGATGCGTAATGCGAAAGATAATGAGCGCAAACTCGGAAAAGGGGAGCTGCGGCTCAAGAAGTTGTTACCTTCCATGATCTCCGACCAAGGTGAAGAATTCTGGAGTCTGCTGACACAGCGTGACACTCTTTCCCTGGAAGATGCCGCGCTTTATCTTCTCGCCTATCACTGCTATTCGCCGGCTGGAAATAACTCTTATGCTGGTCAAAAAGCTGAAATGGGAAGTCCTGGTTTCCATTTTGTCGGCGTAGGCATGACGGCTACCGAACTGATCTGGGAAGGCTCGTCGCTTCTTCATACGCTTTTAGCGATGATCCCACGCTCGTGGGTAGAAGGCGACGGTTTACCAGCATGGGCAGATCGAACCGGATCTCGGGGTGGGACTGATCATCCACTATGGCGGGCTACCTGGTCATCCAATAGTGCTGCCTGTTACTGGGAGGATAACGAGCTCGCCGGTGTGCGCATCGGTGGCGTTCCACCGGCGTGGGTGCCCCCAGAAGCGGGAGCAACGAAAGAGAGCCGAAAAGCTTATTGGGTTGAGCGCGATCAGAGCGATCCCTTCTACCTGTATTTGCCTAATAAGTCCGGCGAGTTAAAGGCTCAGCGGATGGACGTAGGGAGGGATGCGACGGATCTTGCGGTGGAATGGGCCGCACGCGGCAGACTGGCACAAGTGGCCGAAGCACATGATCGCATTGTTTCCTCCTCTGACTGTCGGTTGATATTCATCCGCCATTACATCGAAGGGACCGCTTCTTCTCCAGTTATCCGTTCCTCGCGGGTTGATGTGGCAGATCCGCAGCTATGGGCTTTCGGGCTATCTGATCGAGCACAGGGCCAAGTACGGCGCCATGCAGAGTTCATCCAGGCTCTGCACTATTGCGTGGTCCAACCTTTCCGACGCGCACGCGGGGCAGCCTCCGTTGCCTCTAATGGAATGCCCACCGTTCTTGACTCGCTTGAAAACTATCGGGATTCGGCATCGGATATTTTCTGGCGTGCGATCACCCGCTCCTATGAAGATTTTCTTTCTCAAGTGACAACCGCTGAGCGGCGTCCTGAAGAAATCCGTGCGGCTCGCGGCGGGGCTGCTCAGGTTGCGCTCGGAGCTTTCAATGAAGCTATTGCACCCTATCGGGGGCAAGATCCGGCGCTCTTCGCGGCAGTTTATTCGAATGTTGCTCGTCATATTCGGGCTGTCACAAAACAATTTGATGTTCCCACGGCTTATGAGGAGAAATAACAATGACGCAGATAGATACCCCGCAACGGGAGCCTTGGAAAGCGTTGCTGCTTGAAGTTACAAAATGGGCTAAAGAGAAAAAGACTAATCCTAGATCTCGTGCTGCGTGCGCTGTGATTCGGCAAGGGGCAACGCCGTTCACTCAAATGCGTGCTTATCCCTATGTCCTACCCGCGGTGCCCGAAGATGCACGCCCCGAGCAACGTAATGCCTTGCTGCGGGTGGCAGCCCTGGCCGCGGAATATGACCGGGTGCCTCATTCCAGTGAGGGTAAGCGCCGCAACAGTTTGGGTCGGTGGGCATATCGCGTGGCAACCGCTGAGAACAAAAACGGACGCGCACAATCAGTTTCACCAGATAATCCAGGAATGATTGCCGCGCGCCTAGCGTACCTACATACCCAAGATATGGAAGAAGCAGCCCGATCCATCAAACGAATTTTTGATGTGGCATCAACGATTCCGGGTCCGGTTCCTCCTGTCAATTATTTCGATATTGCCGATACGTTGATGCGCTGGGGGAACGGCCTGTCACCTCAATCTCAGCACATTCGAATGCGAGTAATAGAGGAATTCTATTCCGCACCTCAACTTGCGGTTTCGGATCAACCTGAAACCGTTCCTGCCAAAGCTTCTGAAAACTAAAACCATAACCGAGAGGACCAATCATGTACCGTCACCTAACCCTGCATTTCCTTACTCCGATCAGCTACTCGAATCTCAACCGTGACGATTCAGGAACCCCCAAGCGCCTCATGGAAGGCGGCGTTCTCCGCGCCATGCATTCCTCGCAGGCCATCAAACGCGGTGCACGCGTTGCTTACGAAAAGGCCAGCCTTGACGTTTCAGTGCGTTCTGGCAAGCTTGAGGAAGTTATTCGCGACGCCGCACTCAAGCTTTCCCCCGATCTGGACCCGAAGAAAACCCTGACAAAGGCTCGCGCTCTCGTCGGTCAATTCACCAAGAAGCAGGCGAAAGCCGATGCTGATGATGGTGCGGGAGCTGCTGAAGCGGATCGTTCGATCTGGTTGAGTGGGGAAGAGATCCAGGTTGCGGCGCAGGTCGTGGCCGGCGAAGTCGATCCTGATACGGAGTTCGTGCTTAACGGATGCACCGGTTCCCTCGCCATTGCCGCTTTTGGGCGTATGTTTGCGGCGAAACCTGAGAAAGGTACAGAAGCGGCACTGAGCGTATCACCTGCGGTGACCACCCACGCTGCCACCATTGGCACTGACTATTTCTCGACTGTTGACGATATCCGTGAGCAGAATAAGTTCACCGGGGAAGAATCCCGCAGCGGGGCTACCTACCTAGGGATCAGCCAATTTACCAGCGGTATTTTCTACCGCACGGTGACCATTGATCGCGAACAGCTCCAAGCTAGCTGGACTGCTTTCGGCAAACCGGAGGCAGAGGAAAACCTACGTCAGATGATTACCGCTCTTATTTACGGTCAGCCGCGCGGTAAGGAGCATTCCACGGCACCGTACACGCAGCCCGTCGTCGTTCTTGCTGAAGAGCAGCGCTACCGCTGCGCCTACAGTTTTGAAACACCGGTGAAGGCTAACGATTCCCAGGGTGGATTCCTGGAACCGTCTGTCCGGGCTCTCGGAGACCAATTCCATGCTGCTCGTCGCTTCGATCCCGATAACTTCGGGAGTGCACTGGCCCTTAGTGGAACGTTCCCCCAGCTAGAAGAGCTGTTTGGGGTGGAACCCACGTCAAAGAACGGCCTTGTTGACACGGTCGTAGCGTGGATCTTGGGTGGCCAGAATGAGTAATCCAACATTCCTGCGTCTAGCGAGTCCCGTGCAATCTTGGGCGGGGCCGCGAGTGACGGGGAACGTGGTCAACTCGGAGCCTCGGCCTACACGGTCCGGTCTCCTTGGGCTCCTCGCGGGCGCTTTAGGTGCTCCGCGCGAACAATGGCCAGAGTGGCTGGAGGGAGCTGATTTTACGGTACGGGTTGATCGTCCCGGCTGTTTCATCAATGAATTCCAGACCATTAATCCCCGTGCTACTAAAAGCGGCCTCCGCAACGACGAGCTCGAGTTCCGAACACGCCAGTTGTGGATCCGGAAACAAAGTGATTCCGATAAAAACCTGGCTTTCACCCCGGATCAGCAAAACTCGAACGCGGTCATCCGCCGCACCTACCTGGCCGGAGCCGAGTTCCTCGTGCGAGTCACCTGCCCGGGGCATCAGGAGGAGGTGGATGCCGCGTTGCGCAGTCCTGCTTTCGTGACCTACTTGGGGAAGAAAGCCTTTGCGCCGTCGTTCCCGTTCTATCTGGGACGCGGCGAGGATGACATGCTCAACCGGATCCCGGTGTGTGACCCGTCTTTTGAGAAAGCGAAAAAACAGGTGTGGACCTATTCGCGGGCCCCACATATGCCCGATAGTGGGCCGGGGGCATTGCCCGGCACCGCGAGCATGGTGGACGTGGTGACCGAACGGAAAGAATGGCTCAATCGGGTAGCTGAGCTGCTGGAACGCTAGGTTCCGTTGCGTCACGGCGCGAAGTGGTCGCGAATGCCAGCATGTCGCGACTGTGAACCCGCCCGCGCGCCACAGTGTGACTTCGCCCCACAGAAAAGCCCCGGAAAGATCACCCATATGAGTGGTCCTTCCGGGGCGTTCTGTGCCTATCTATGCGCAGGCCAGTAGCGGGTAACTTAGGCGGTTCGCCGCGAGGATGCTACTTCGCAGCCTTCTCAATAAGCGGCGTCAGCTTATCCAAGGCCCACAGCTGCGCGGCCGGGGTGCCCAGGGAGAACGCATTGGACAGGTCACCGTCCACCACGAAGGCATGACCGGCGGCAACCGCCGGAACCTTCTGCCAGGTGGCGTCGTCGGTAATCTGCGCGGTATCAATGAAAATCGGGAACGCGGCAATCAGATCCGCGTCAATCGCATCGAGCTGCTCGGCGGAGAGCTGCACGGCAAAACCGCTATCGGCAGTGGCCAGCTCCTGAACCTTCGGGTTCTGCACGAAGCCCAGCTTCGTCATGAACTCCAGGCGAGTATCACCCTTCAGGTAGGCGCCCCAACCCTCAGAAGTCTTGGTTGCTACCGTCACCGACTTACCCTTCCAATCAGGGTGCGCGGCCGTGACCTCAGCGAACTTCTTCTCCACCGCATCCAGCTGCGCCGCGGCAGCCTTCGGCTTACCCAGCGCCGCACCAATCATGGTGACCTGGTCCTTCGTGGAGGTAAGCCAATTATCCGCGCCCTCCGGCAGCGAGACCGTCGTTGCAATCTGGGAAAGCTTATCGTGGCGTTCCTTATCGCCCGACGTCTTCACATCGAGAATAAGATCCGGCTTGAGCGCCGCGATCTTCTCATAGGAAAGCTCCATGGTGCCCAGAATCTCCGGGGCTTTCTCATAGGATTCGCTCACCCAGGGGCCAACGCCATTACCACCGAAAGCCAGCCAGTCGGCCGCGCCCACCGGCTGCACGCCCAGCGAGAGCGCCACTTCGGCATCGCCCCAGCCCAGAGCGACCACGCGCTGCGGGGCTTCCTTGACGGTAACGGGACCGAACTTCGTGTCAATCGTCGCGGGGAACACGGCCTCGGTTGCGGCGCTCCCGTCTGCTGCGGAGCTTGCCGCCGCGGAGGAGGAGGCAGGGGACGCCGAGGAATTGGCAGAATCATTACTCTTCTGAGAACCGCATCCGGCAAAAGCCAGGCAAGCCACCAGGACGGTGCCTGCCCACGCGGTCAGGGACTTCTTCATAACTTCCTTTCGTGGATGCCGCACTCGCGGCCGAACACACCTGCGGCTGCGGTGGTCGTGTGGTTGTCACTGAAACCACAGATGCCCTATTAGGATACGCTGACGTTGTTTAATTGGGGTAGCCTGTTCTCGTTATGAACAGCACTGTCCACCACCGTTTTTCGGTACGACGCCGCGCCTGTCCCGCCCCCGCGCATTCCGAAGACAACCGGAACCCGGACCGGGCCCCCGCGGCCCCCGGCCGTACCATTGCGCGCCGGCGCTCCGCGGCTCTTATCGCCGGAGTGATCGCTGTTCTTGTACTGGCAATTCTCTCCATCTGCATCGGCGCCCGCCCCATCTCCCCGGGAACACTGTTTACTATTCTTTCCGGCGCAGACCGCGATTCCATGGACGCGCAAGCAGTGCTTACTTTGCGCCCGCCGCGCACCATCGCAGCTATTGCCATCGGCGCAGCCCTCGGGGTTGCGGGCGCTCTTATCCAGGCAATTTCGCGCAATCCGCTGGCGGAGCCGGGAATCCTCGGGGTTTCGGCCGGCGCCGGTTTTGCGGTCACCCTCGCCATCGCGCTCGGGGGCATCAGCCGGCCGAGCATGTACATGTGGTGGGCGGTGGTAGGTGCACTCGCGGCTACCGCAGCGGTTCTCCTTATCGGATCGCACCGTGGGGGTCGTGCGGAACCGGTTCGTCTCATCCTGGCCGGGGTGGCGCTTTCTGCTGTGCTCAACGGCACCGTGGGGGTGCTACGCCTCGCTGACCCGCGCACCTTCAACGAAATCCTCGTCTGGACGGCCGGCACGTTGGAAAACCGCCCCTGGGAGGTGATTCTGCCGGTCCTCCCGCTTCTCGCTCTCGGGCTCATCGTGGCCGCCGCACTCACCCCGGCTCTCAATATCATCGCCCTCGGTGACGATACCGCCCGCGCCCTCGGCGCGAACGTCACCGCGATTCGCCTGGCCGGTATTGCGGCGATGACGCTCCTCACCGGCGGGGCGGTTGCTATTGCCGGCCCCATCTCTTTCATCGGGCTCATGGCACCGCACGCCATCCGTTCCTTTGCTGGCGCGGATCAACGATGGGTCGTGGGACTGTCCGCGATCTGGGCGCCAGCCCTGCTCCTGGCCTCGGATATCCTCGCGCGCATTATCCTCCCCAGCGGTGAACTTCCCGTCTCCGTGGTGAGCGCTTTCCTGGGTGCCCCGGTTCTTATCTCCCTCGTCCGCCGGCGAAAGGCTTTCGCGCTATGAGTATGTTGCCGCAGCCTGCGGCGCCCAAGTCCACAGCCGCGTATTCCGCCGCGCCGTATACGAGTGCCGCGCCCCAGTCCGCTCCCGAAGCGCCAGTAACCGCCCGGTCCAGGCGTTCTCGCTACTCCGCTATACGACGCCGCCGCCGTTCCCGCCTGGTTGCGGCTGTGGTGAGTCTCGCCCTGCTGGTCGGCGGCTTCGGCGCCCTGCTCCTCGGGGACTTACCCCTGAGCCTGGGCGAGGTGGCCGCCTGCTTCACCCCGGATTCGATACGCGCGGTTGCCGCAGGTGAGGGGAATTTTGCGGCCCAGGTGGTTCTGACGTGGCGCCTGCCACGGATCCTCGCCGCCGTGGTTTTCGGGGCAGCGCTCGGACTGTCGGGTGCACTCTTCCAAATTCTGACCCGTAACCCGCTCGGTTCGCCGGATATTATCGGCTTCAATGCTGGTGCCTATACCGGCGTTATTCTCACCCGGACATTCCTCGTGGGCGGAGCCCTTGCCGTGAGTGTGGGCGCGTTGGCAGGTGGCGTCGTCGTCGGAATAATTATTTATGTGCTGGCCTACCGGCATGGCGTGTCCGGATTCCGTCTCATTATTGTGGGGATTGGTATGACGGCGATGCTCAGCGCGGCGAATACCTGGCTGCTGTTGCGGGCTTCGGATGAGGTGGCGCTGAGCCTTGCGGTGTGGGGCGCGGGAACGCTCGGGCAGGCCTCGTGGGCGAATGTGGGGCCGGCGGTGGTGATTCTTGGGTGCCTGGTGCCGTTGGTGGTCTGTTGCGTGCGGCCGTTGCGGCAACTGGAATTGGGCGACGACGCCGCAGCTGCGCACGGCTTGCCGGTCGAGAGGGCTCGCCGGGGGATCATCGCGGTCGGTATCGCTTTGACGTGTGTGGTGACGGCGGCGGCCGGACCTATTGCTTTTGTGGCCTTGGCTGCTCCGCAGGTGGGGCGGGTGACGGCCGGGCGACGCGGAATTTCGCTCGTGCATAGCGCGTTGGCGGGTGCCTCGATTTTGTTCCTGGCTGATCTGTTTGCCCAATTTGCGCTAGCTCGGCCGGTTCCGGTGGGTGCGATTACCACGGTGGTCGGTGGCCTCTACGTGCTGGTTGTGGTGATATCGCAACGGAAGGGGCGATAAATATGCGCGAGAACGTAAATGTGTATGTCGGTGCTTCTGCCGGTGTGGCGCGGCTGCGCGGGGAGAATCTGTGTCTCGGTTACGGCGATGTGGCGGTGGCGCGGGATCTGAATGTGGTGATTCCGGATGGTTCGTTCACGGTTATTGTGGGGGCGAACGGGTGCGGGAAGTCCACGCTGCTGCGCGGTTTGGCGCGGTTGCTTTCGCCGGCGCGCGGCCGGGTGCTGCTGGATGGACGGGATATCGCGGCCTTGGGTTCGCGGGATTTCGCGCGGGAACTGGCGTTGTTGCCGCAGTCGCCGCATATTCCGGAGGGGATTACGGTTGCCGAGCTGGTGGGCCGGGGGCGTTATCCGCACCAGGGTTTGTTTGCGCGGCCTTCGGCGCGTGATGAGGAGGCGGTTGCTCGGGCTTTGGCTGCTACGGGCACTGCGGATTTCGCCGACGCGCTGCTGGGGGAGCTCTCGGGTGGGGAGCGCCAGCGAGTGTGGGTGGCGATGGTTCTGGCTCAAGATACACCGATTATTTTTTTGGATGAGCCGACGACGTATTTAGATATCGCCTACCAGATTGAGCTTCTGGACTTGTGTGCTCGCCTGAATCGGGAGGGGCGGACTTTGGTTGCGGTTCTGCATGATTTGAATCAGGCGGCGCGTTATGCCACCCATGTCATCGCGATGAAGGATGGGCGTATTGCCTTTTCGGGTTCTGCTGCTGAGGTTTTCACTCCCGAAAATATTGCGGAGATTTATGGGCTGACCGCTGTGGTTATCCCGGATCCGGTGACGGGCACCCCGATGGTTGTGCCGGTTTCGGCAGGGATTTAGGCTGCGGGCCGGGGTCCGAAGATGGCGCTGCCGACGCGGACTTGGGTGGAACCTTCAGCCACGGCGATACCCATATCGTGGGTCATGCCCATGGAGAGTTCCCGCACGGTGGGGTGCTCGCCTTGGAGCTTGTCCCGAAGATCGCGCACGAGGGCGAAAGAGTGGGCGATGTCCCGCACATCAGTGGTATTGGCTCCGATCGTCATGAGACCGTCTACCCGCAGATGGGGGAGCTGCGCAATCTGGCCCACAAGTTCTTCTACCCGCTCCGGGTCGGCCCCGTATTGGCTGGTCGCTCCGGAGGAATTGACTTGCACGTAAATAGAGAAGGGACCGCGGGCGTGGCCTTCTTCGCGCAGGCGGCCCTGGAGTCGGTTGAGGCGCTGGGCTAATTTGAGACTGTCCACCGTTTCGATGCAATCGGCCAGTTCGAGGGCCCGCCCGGCTTTATTGGATTGCACGTGGCCGATGACATGGGTCCAGTGGGGCGGGTTTCCGGCACTGGACGGGGCGGTACCGCTGCCTTCCCAGGTGCTGGCGTCGTGGATGAGGCGTGCCGATGATTCCACATCCGTTCCGGGTATTGCGAGTTGGGCTTCTACCTCCTGGAGTTGTTGGATGAAATTCTGGCCCATGAGGCGGGAGCCGGCGGCGAGTGCGGCGCGGATGGCGGTGATGGGCTGGTGTTTCACCACGATTTGGAGCCGAGCGGTGCCCAGCGGTATTCCTGCAGCTTCTTCCGCTCCACGCAGGGCGTCACGCACCAGGTTGATGCGCCCGGGGATCTCCTCCGCGGTCGGGGTAACGCCGGAAAGTTCAGCAAGGCGAGCAAGCTTGTCATGCTCCGTATATGTCATGGTTTGTGTCAACTCCACAGGTATCGGGTATCCGCCGTTGTTTATAGTAGGTCTCTGTGCCGCGAACTGGTGACATGGTCTCAGAACTGGTGGCATGGTTTCAGAACTGGCGCATTGTTCACCGAATTCGCATATATCCTCATTACCGGGGTAGCGGTGGCAGGTGCAGTAGCTGCCTCATAGTTCTCCCACGCTAATAATGTCGAGGATGGCGTGCCCGGCTTCATCGCTTGCCTCAAGGTCCACGACTGCCCAGAATCCCCAGGAGTTGTCACCTGCGCCGTCGTCAAAAACTTGACGCACTAACCAGGCGCGCAGGCGCCCGGTTGCAGAAGTCAGGTTGTCCATCACGCTATCCACGTGTTCCGCAGGGACGCCGGCGGTGATGAAGTCGGCTCGGTCGGGGTGTTCCAGCATGGTGACGAGTTGGGCGGAACGCGCTTCGGGCCCGATGCCGATTTCCTGGTAGGAATCGAAATAGGCGTCGGTAGCATCCATCCAGGTGTCGCCATCCCAGACCGGCCCGCCCACCCAGAGCGGGATGCCATCCCCGCGGGCCACTCCGGCTCCGTCATCCAGGGCCGCGCGATCAAGCCAGTCGAGATTTTCGTGCGCCACGGCTTCCACGAAGCGGAAAAGCGCATTGCGGATGGAGACCCGCAGTGCGTGTGGGCTGCGCGAGAGCGTGACCTTGCCATCCTCATCCGCCCCGAAAGCGCGCTCGCGGGCGCCACCTGCGCTGCTGTCAAGATTGGCGATCTCCGTGGCGGTGATACGGCCATCGCGCAGGGCTTCCCATTCGTCCAGCAAACTGGAATCCACCGAGCGCACCAGGCTTCCCAGCCAGTTGGTCATGTCTTCAAGATCCGGGGTGCGGGCTTCCAGGGGAACGGTTTGGCGCAGCGCTTTGTAGGTATCTGTTAGGTAACGCAGCAGGGTTCCTTCGGAACGGGCCAGGTCATAGCGGGAAATAAACTCAGAGAAGGTGATCGCGTTTTCGATCATTTCCCGCACGATGGACTTGGGGGAGAGCTGGAAATCATCCACCCAGGGGTTGGTCTGCCGGTAGATTTGAAGCGCCGCGCCAAGTTCTTCCGCGAGCGGTTGCGGCCAGGTTATTTTATCTGCTTCGGCCATGCGTTCGTCATAGCCGATGCCCGCGGCTTTCATGCGCCCGATGGCGCGCCCACGCGCTGCGCGTTCCTGCGCGTACAGAACCTGCATGGGGTTATCCTGAACCGCCTCGATAACCGAAATAACATCGAGGGCGTACTCCGGACTATCCGGATCAAGGATATCCAGCGCGGCCAGCGCGAAGGGTGCCAGCGGCTGGTTCAAGGAGAAATCATAGGGAACTTCACGCGTGTATTCGATGGGGGAGTGCCCCGGATGCTCGGCCATCCATTGCGGAGTGTGGTGGATGATCACCCCGGCGCGCTCCAGAGACATATAAATGCGGGTGGCTTGGCGAATCAATTGATTCGACGCTGTGCGCGGTTCGTGATTATCCGTGAGTAACTTGGTGACGGCCGCCACGTTATCCCCCGGGCGCTGGAACAAATTGAGCATGAGCGAGTGGGAGACCCGCATCTGGGACGTAAGAGTTTCCGGAGCGGCACCCTTGAGATACTCAAAAGTTTTTTCCGACCACAGCACCGTATTTTCCGGGGGTTTCTTCTTTTGAATGCGACGCTGCTTGACCGGATCATCCCCGGCGCGGGCCACCAGCCGCGCATTTTCAATTTCAAATTCGGGTGCTTGCACGATCACATCACCCTTAGTATCGAATCCGGCCCGCCCGGCCCGTCCCGCGATCTGGTGGAATTCACGCGCGCTCAGGTGGCGACTGCGTTGGCCATCAAATTTAGCCAGCCCGGTCATCACAACAGTGCGAATAGGCACGTTAATGCCGACCCCGAGGGTATCTGTACCGGAAATAACCGGAAGCAGGCCCGCCTGCGCTAGTTTTTCCACGAGCCGCCGATAGCGGGGGAGGAGGCCCGCGTGGTGCACGCCAATACCGGAACGGAGCAGCTTAGAGAGAATTTTCCCGAAACCGGGACCGAAGGAAAAATCCCCGAGGGCTTCGTGGATGCGGGCTTTCTGTTCCTTGGAAACGAGCGCGTGGGTGAGGAGAGCTTGGGCCTGCGCCACCGCTTCCCGCTGCGAAAAATGCACCACATATACAGGCGCCCGATGCGTGGAGGTGAGTTCCAGGAGGAGTTCGCCGAGCGGCTGATAGGAATAGGAGAAGGACAGTGGTACCGGCCGTTCCGCGTTACTCATAAGTTCGACGGCGCGCCCGGTGCGCTTCTCAAGATCCTCTGCCAGCCAGGTGGTATCCCCCAGGGTCGCGGAGAGGAGTACTTGCTGTGTGTGGGTGAGTTCCAGAAGCGGAACTTGCCAGGCCCAACCGCGCTGCGGATCGGAGTAGTAGTGGAATTCATCCTGGACCAGCACGCCGATATCCGCCGCAGCACCATCACGCAAACTGAGGTTCGCCACGATTTCCGCGGTGGCGCACACCACGGGAGCGCCGGCATTAATGGTGGAATCCCCGGTCACCATCCCCACGTTATCGGCACCGAAAACATTGATGAGCTCGAAAAACTTTTCCGACACTAAAGCCTTGAGAGGCGCGGTGTAATACGCGGTTTTTCCGCGCGCGAGCCCGCAGAAAATGGCGGTGAGTGCGATGAGTGATTTCCCCGAGCCGGTGGGTGTGGAAACAATCATATGAGCATCATCAATAGCGGCGAGCAGCGCTTCTTCCTGATGGGGGTAAAGCGGCCGCCCGGTGCTTTCCGCCCATTGGGTGAAAGCCTCATAAAGCGCATCATCAGGCGGGTTGAGCCCATACTTATCCTCCAGAAGGTCCAGGGCAACATTGAGTTGCGGACGAGGGCGCAGCGCCGCGGCCCCGGGCTGATCTGACTGTTGTGAACTCATGACTTAAGGGTGCCACACTCCTACGACATAAAAATTTGCCGGAACTGATGGCGAGGTGTGCGTCCAGTAAATTCTGGGGAAAGATAGCAATGTGACCGCGTTGGATCTTTCCTGTGCAGACGGGACTCGCGCGCTGTATCTACTGCGGGTACCGGCAGTCTCACTCTTATGTACGACGACGCCGCCCGCGAGCAGAGCTTTTCCCTGCACAGTACGGGTACCGGCAGTCGCCTTGTTTTTGATTTGGATGGCATGCTGGTTATTGGGATGGGTGTGAAGGATGCGGCTGACAAGGAAACGGATGCTGCCACTCCGCTAGGGAGGTCGGCAGGTTCTATCGATTCGCTCCTCACCTCGCCGATTCATCGTGAATGGAGGAGTCGGGTTAACAAGCCTACTGTCACTATCATCAAACACGCTAATCGCGAGAGCGGCCCTGTGTGCGATGAAGATGGATGAGGTGAAATAAGCTAGATTTGAGACGTGGGAACTGGTGTGGTTGTAGTATCCGGCGTACCGGCACATTTCCCGGAGAGCCGCAAATCTGGAACTCTGTTCCATTGCGATTTCCGGGCCCGCAACCGATAAACAACCAGGTCAGCCAGTCTCTTCCCCGCACAAGCGGGGGTAATTCCCAGTACCGGCCCGCACATCCGCCTCGTGAATGCTCTTCCCCGCACAAGCGGGGGTAATTCCCAGTACCGGCCCGCACATCCGCCTCGTGAATGCTCTTCCCCGCACAAGCGGGGGTAATTCCTTCGGTTATGTAATCCGGTTTCTTAGAATCCGCTCTTCCCCGCACAAGCGGGGGTAATTCCTATTATCGGGGGCCGCAATATACAGCCACCGCCTCTTCCCCGCACAAGCGGGGGTAATTCCTTTTTCCCAAAGCTCCGTTAGGTCGTTAGTCCCTCTTCCCCGCACAAGCGGGGGTAATTCCAAATCGCCGGTTAAGTTCATCGGGAATAATAACTCTTCCCCGCACAAGCGGGGGTAATTCTCACCACATCAGACACCACCATCTGACCCATCGCTCTTCCCCGCACAAGCGGGGGTAATTCCGCGGCCATTAAGGTAGCGCAGGGCATCATGACCTCTTCCCCGCACAAGCGGGGGTAATTCTAAGCTCCGGCAGTCGCGGCTCGCGCTGCTTGGCTCTTCCCCGCACAAGCGGGGGTAATTCTATATTAAGGCCGCGGCGAATGGTGACCCGCGCCTCTTCCCCGCACAAGCGGGGGTAATTCCCACAGCGGCCGCACTCACAGTAAACGGCCTTACTCTTCCCCGCACAAGCGGGGGTAATTCCTGTCAGGTTAGCTACCCGCGCCGGGCGGGTAGCTCTTCCCCGCACAAGCGGGGGTAATTCCTCCTCACCCGCTCCGATACCGCCGGCGATGATCTCTTCCCCGCACAAGCGGGGGTAATTCTAGCCCGGAAGGGAAAAAGAAGCTTAATAAAATCTCTTCCCCGCACAAGCGGGGGTAATTCCGCTTGGAGTCGGCAGTTTAATGATGCTGCTGCCTCTTCCCCGCACAAGCGGGGGTAATTCCGCTTGGAGTCGGCAGTTTAATGATGCTGCTGCCTCTTCCCCGCACAAGCGGGGGTAATTCTTTTTCCTTTTGTTTTGAGCCGACCCCTTGAGGCTCTTCCCCGCACAAGCGGGGGTAATTCCCGTTCCAGAGTGGATTAGCAATGCTATCGAAACTCTTCCCCGCACGAGCGGGGGTAATTCTGAGCTAATCAAAGAGCCGCCCGCTATTGTGCGCTCTTCCCCGCACGAGCGGGGGTAATTCTGAGCTAATCAAAGAGCCGCCCGCTATTGTGCGCTCTTCCCCGCACGAGCGGGGGTAATTCTGAGCTA